>CAJVZR010000002.1 GCA_913019965.1 uncultured Oleispira sp. | reverse complement strand
CGGGATATAGCGCAGTCTGGTAGCGCGCCTGCTTTGGGAGCAGGATGTCGGGAGTTCGAATCTCTCTATCCCGACCACTAAGTCTAACGTGAGTTAGATGGCCAAGCGCCTATAGCTCAACTGGATAGAGCATCGCCCTTCTAAGGCGAGGGTTGCAGGTTCGAGTCCTGCTGGGCGTACCAATTTATTGGATGGTCTTCGGGTTAGTGGTTAGTTAGAAAATATGTGGTGGCTGTAGCTCAGTTGGTAGAGCGCAGGATTGTGATTCCTGTGGTCGAGGGTTCGATCCCCTTCAGCCACCCCACTCTTTTTTACTTCTTTGTATTTCTCTTGTTATCTCTATTTTTACTCTGAATACCTTTTCTATCTCCAGCAAACTGTACATCTATTTGATTCTCATCTAATTATTGCTAATTTTTTAATTGTTTTTCAATTTATCTCTTGAAATACTATTCTTTAATCCCATTATCTATTGCTTGGCAACTCGCGTAGGCCCTTGTATTTGAACGCATAGTGTTTATTGATAGCTATGGTTCTGTAACTGAGCATGGGATATAATGCGCGACTTTTATGATGTCAGGTGCATTGACAGTAAACTTGTACGCCTATTAATAATTTAAATGGGCACCTGCATCGCCGGACAAAACGTTAATATTAACTGAGAGACAAACATGCAAATTTCTATCGAAACTACTCAAGGCCTAGAGCGTAAGATGACAATTGGCGTTCCTGCCGCTGACGTAGATGGTCAGGTTGTTGTGGCTCTGAAAAGTATGGTTAAAGGCCGTAAAATTGATGGTTTCCGTCAAGGCAAGATTCCGCCAAATGTTGCTAATAAAATGTTTGGTAAGCCAGCGCGTCAAGAAGCTGTGCAGCAAGTAATGCAGCGTTCTTTCTTTGAAGCGATTTCAAAAGAAGGCGTTAAAATGGCGGGTATGCCAACGAATTTCGAAGCAACTGTTAACGAATCTGGTAAAGACCTTGAATTTGTTGCTACTTTTGAAGTTTACCCAGAAATCACTCTAGGTGATTTGGCGAGCATCGAAGTAAACAAGAAGAAGTCAGTAGTAACGGATGCTGATGTTGAAACTATGGTTGAAACGCTACAGAAGCAGCAGGCTAAATGGGAAGCTTCTGAAGAAGCCGCTGCTGATGGCGACCAGGCTGTTGTTGATTTTGAAGGCTTCATCGATGGTGAAGTATTTGAAGGTGGCAAAGCTGAAGGTTATAACCTAACTTTAGGTTCTAACTCTATGATCCCTGGTTTTGAAGCTGGAATTGAAGGCCTTAAAGCCGGTGACGAGAAGACTCTAGAGCTTTCTTTCCCTGCGGATTACCACAAAGAAGATCTTCAAGGTAAAGCGGTTGAGTTTAAAGTAGCTGTTAAAGAAGTTAAGAAGCCTGAGCTGGCTGAATTGAATGAAGAATTTTTCAAAGGCTTTGGTGTTGAATCTAAAGACTTGGCAAGCTTCAAAGTAGACATTCGTGGCAATATGGATCGTGAACTTGAGCGTGCTGTTCGCAACGATGTTAAAAATCAAGTAATTGAAGGTTTGGTTGCAGCTAACGAAATCGCCGTACCAGGCGCTTTGGCTGATCAGGAAATTGATCGTCTACGTCAACAAGCTGTTCAGCAGTTTGGTGGTGGTCAGGGTATCGATGCAAGCATGTTGCCTGCTGAGTTATTCAAAGAGCAGGCTGATCGTCGTGTTCGTGTTGGTTTATTGATGAATGCTGCAATCGAGTCTTTCGAATTGACCGCTTCTGAAGAAAAAGTAGATGCTTTAATTGAAGAAGTTGCTTCTACTTATCAAGAACCAGAGCAGGTTCGTGAGTATTACAAGAATACTCCAGAGCAGAAGTCTCAGGTTGAGGCGCTTGCGTTAGAAGAGCAGGTTGTTGAAAAGATTCTAGAAAGTGCAAAAGTGACTGAAACTGAAGCGAACTACGAAGAAGTTATTAAGGCTGCTAACGCACCTCAATAATACATCCTTCGAGTGACTGACAACTTTCAGAACACCGACTAAACTAGAAACAGTTGCTCCTTTGGGGTAGCTGTTTTTTTGCTGATAATAATGAGTCAGGGAGTGCTTGAATCGATGTTTGATTCGGATAAAGGTAGTGACATCATGGGTGCATTAGTCCCTATGGTTGTAGAACAGACAGCTCGTGGTGAGCGTTCATACGATATTTATTCTCGCCTATTGAAAGAGCGTGTCATTTTTTTAGTGGGTCAAGTAGAAGACCACATGGCCAATCTAGTGGTTGCTCAGATGCTGTTTCTGGAATCTGAAAACCCAGATAAAGATATTCATTTGTATATTAACTCCCCAGGCGGCTCAGTCACTGCGGGTATGTCGATTTACGATACCATGCAGTTTATTAAGCCTAATGTAAGCACTATGTGTATTGGTCAAGCTTGCAGTATGGGGGCATTTTTATTGAATGCAGGCGCTGAAGGTAAGCGTTTTTGTTTGCCTAATTCTCGCGTCATGATTCATCAGCCGAGCGGCGGTGCACAGGGTCAGGCGACGGACATTCAGATCCAAGCGAACAATATTCAAGAAACAAAAGATCGACTGAATCGAATTATGGCCAAACATTCTGGTCAAACATTTGAGCAGGTTGCTCAGGATACAGAGCGTGATAACTTTATGAGTGCTGACGAAGCGCTTGCATATGGTTTAATCGATAAAGTATTAGATAGTCGTACCGCTGAATAAGTTGGACGATGTAAATGATAGTTAATGAGGCAGTCGAATGACCGACGACACTAAAGGCAAAGGCGAAGATAACGGCAAATTGCTGTACTGCTCCTTTTGTGGCAAAAGCCAGCATGAAGTGCGTAAGCTGATTGCGGGTCCTTCTGTATTTATCTGTGATGAGTGTGTTGATCTATGCAACGACATTATTCGCGAAGAAGTACAAGAAGCTGAAAATAAAGGCGCTTCAGATAGCTTGCCAACGCCTAAAGAAGTTAAATCCACCTTGGATGAGTATGTAATCGGCCAAGATAAAGCAAAAGTTGTTTTATCGGTGGCCGTTTACAATCACTATAAGCGTTTACAGTTTGGTGAACGTAAGGGTGATGTTGAGCTTTCCAAGAGTAACATCTTATTAATTGGCCCTACGGGGAGTGGTAAAACACTTTTAGCAGAAACGCTTGCTCGTTTATTGAATGTGCCTTTCACTATTGCTGACGCGACGACCTTAACGGAAGCGGGTTATGTGGGTGAAGATGTTGAGAATATCATTCAGAAACTATTACAGAAATGTGATTATGATGTAGATAAGGCTCAACGCGGCATCGTGTATATTGATGAGATTGATAAGATTTCTCGCAAATCTGATAATCCATCGATTACTCGTGATGTATCCGGTGAAGGTGTGCAGCAAGCCTTGTTGAAGTTGATTGAAGGTACAGTTGCTTCAGTTCCTCCGCAAGGTGGGCGTAAGCATCCGCAGCAAGAATTCTTGCAAGTCGACACTTCAAATATGTTGTTTATTTGTGGTGGTGCATTTGCGGGTTTAGATCAATTGATTCGAGATCGTTCAGAGAAGAGCAGTATTGGTTTCTCGGCTACCGTTAAAGGTAAAGAAGACGAGAAGGCGGTTGGTGAAGTTCTGCGTACAGTTGAGCCTGGTGATTTGGTTAAATATGGCCTAATCCCAGAGTTTATTGGACGACTTCCGGTTGTTGCTACGCTCGATGAGTTGGATGAAGCGGCTCTGATTCAGATTTTGACTGAGCCTAAAAACTCTTTGGTTAAGCAATATCAAAAATTGTTTGATATGGAAGATGCCGAATTAGAGTTCCGTGAATCAGCTTTAAAAGCGGTTGCTAATAAGGCAATGGAGCGCAAAATTGGTGCTCGTGGTCTGCGATCGATTCTTGAAGGTATCTTATTAAACAGTATGTATAAGATTCCATCTGAAGAGAATGTAACGAAAGTCGTTATTGACGAAGGCGTGATCAATGGGGAGTCTGAACCCTTGTTCATTTATGAGTCAAACGATGTGGGTAAAGTCGCTCCGGATGATGCTTAACTTTTAAGCTGATATCGCACGTTTTACTGAAGAAAGGGCCATTTGGCCCTTTTTTTTCGTCTTTTTTTGGTCTTTTCATAATTAGTCCTTGTATTTTTTCCTGATGGCCGCAACTCTAGAAGTAATCTGAATTAAATGTGGCAGTTCCAATAGAGAATTAAGGTTTGTTATGAGTCAAGATTACCTGCCGTTGTTGCCTTTGCGTGACGTCGTCGTATTTCCAAGTATGGTGATCCCTTTGTTCGTGGGGAGAGCTAAATCCATTGCTGCTTTAGAAGAAGCGATGGCCCAAGATAAGCGTGTTATGTTGGTTGCGCAGAAAGATGCTAGCCATGATAACCCGGACGCGGACGACCTGAATCAGGTCGGTACGGTCGCCAATATTCTTCAGTTATTAAAATTACCCGATGGTACTGTCAAAGTATTGGTAGAAGGGGATTATAGAGCCAAGTTGGTTGAACTGATTGATGAAGACGTATTGTTTCGTTGTCATGCAGAAAGTCTGGTCGATCCAGATTTATCTGAGCGTGAGAACGAGGTATTGGTCCGATCTTTGACAGGTCATTTTGAGCAATATGTTCAGCTGTCTAAAAAAGTACCGAGTGAAGTTCTATCCACCATTTCAGGTATTGAAGACGCTTGCCGTTTAGCGGATACCATTGCGGCTCATATCTCCTTAAAGCTGGATGAAAAGCAGTCCGTGCTAGAAATGATTAATATTCGTGAGCGTATTGAGCATTTGATGGGGGTTATGGAGTCGGAAATTGACCTATTTAAGGTTGAGAAACGTATCCGTGGTCGCGTTAAGAAGCAAATGGAAAAGAGTCAGCGTGAGTACTATCTGAATGAGCAAATGAAGGCCATTCAGAAAGAGTTAGGGGATATGGAAGATGCCCCTAATGAAATGGAAGAGCTGCAGCAGAAAATCACTGATTCTGGCATGACCAAAGAAGCTCAGGACAAAACTGAAGCTGAATTGAAAAAATTAAAGATGATGTCACCGATGTCGGCAGAAGCTTCTGTTGTGCGCGGTTATATCGATTGGATGATTGGTATCCCTTGGAAAAAGCGCAGCCGCGTTAGCCATGATCTCAAGAAAGCTAAAGAAATTCTTGATGCCGAACATTATGGGCTGGAAGAAGTAAAAGAGCGTGTGCTTGAATATCTTGCGGTGCAGAATCGGGTCAAGAAAGTTCGCGGGGCAATTTTGTGCCTTGTAGGGCCACCAGGGGTGGGTAAAACGTCTCTAGGTCAGTCAATTGCTCGAGCTACCAATCGTAAGTTTGTCCGTATGGCCTTGGGTGGCGTACGTGATGAAGCAGAAATTCGAGGTCACCGACGTACCTATATTGGTTCTATGCCGGGTAAGTTGATTCAGAAAATTTCGAAGGTCGGGGTTAAAAACCCACTGTTCTTATTGGATGAAATCGACAAGATGGGGATGGATCAGCGAGGTGACCCTGCGTCTGCCTTGCTTGAAGTATTGGATCCAGAGCAGAATGACAGCTTCAATGATCACTATCTAGAAGTTGACTACGATCTTTCTGATACCATGTTTATTTGTACGTCTAATAGCATGAATATTCCGGGTCCTTTATTGGATCGAATGGAAGTTATTCGCATCCCTGGTTATACAGAGGACGAAAAACTCAATATTGCTATTCGTTATTTATTGCCTAAACAGATAAAAGTGAATGGCTTGAAAGCGGAAGAGATTACAGTTTCAGATGATCGAATTCGCGATGTCATTCGTTATTATACTCGTGAAGCGGGTGTTCGTTCATTAGAGCGTGAACTGGCGAAACTTTGCCGTCGTGTTGTAAAAGCAAATATGCTGGCGGATAAAGCGAGTAAAATTGATATTACCGAAGAATTGTTAGAAGAATATTTAGGTGTTCACAAATGCAGCTTTGGTTTAGCCGGCATTGAAAACCAAGTAGGTCAGGTGACAGGTTTAGCTTGGACGTCAGTTGGTGGTGAATTATTAACCTTAGAGTCCGCTGTAACATCGGGTAAAGGTCGAATCACTAAGACCGGTTCTCTTGGCGATGTTATGCAAGAATCCATTCAAGCGGCTTTAACGGTTGTTCGTAGCCGTGCTCAAGGACTTGGAGTGGCGGAAGACTTTATTGAAAAACATGATCTTCATATACACGTCCCTGAAGGCGCTACACCTAAAGATGGACCGAGCGCAGGTGTTGGTATGGCAACGGCATTAGTTTCGTCTATGACAGGAATTCCTGTGCGGGCTGATGTTGCGATGACGGGGGAGATTACTCTTCGAGGTAAAGTGCTAGCTATCGGCGGTCTAAAAGAGAAGTTATTGGCTGCCCATCGCGGTGGTATTCGCACAGTAATCATTCCTAAAGAGAATGAAAAAGACTTGCGTGAAATACCTGAAAACATTCAAGAGAACTTAGAAATCATTCCTGTTGAATGGATTGACGAAGTTTTGGATGTGGCCTTAGAAAGTAAGCCTGAGCCTTTAGTTGGTGAAATAGTGACCAAAGATGAGGCCCAAATCAAGAAAGATGGCAAAAGTCGTCCTAGCACCCACTAAGGTTGCTTGACGAGTGAGAGTTGGGTTGGTATAAATCTTTGCTCAATAAAGATTGCATTGCGGACTCAGCTCGCAAAGATATAAAAAATTATTAAGCGCATATAAATAAAAAGGGGATTTAGTGTGAACAAATCAGAATTAGTAGATTCTATCGCTGCACAAGCGGACATTCCAAAAGCAGCTGCAGGCCGTGCATTGGACGCAATGATTGAAAGCATTGGTGGTGCTTTGAAAGAAGGCGATCAAGTTGCTCTTGTTGGTTTTGGTACTTTCTTAGTTAAAGAACGTGCTGCTCGTACTGGCCGTAACCCACAAACGGGTGAGCCGATTCAAATTAAAGCGGCTAAAGTACCTAGCTTCAAGCCTGGTAAAGCTCTTAAAGACGCCGTTAACTAATTCAGTTAATACCGTCATGAAACGCATCCAACGGATGCGTTTTTTTTTGCTTGCTGCTGAAAAGAAAGATTTGGAGATCTCATGTTGCAGAATATTCGCGATAATTCTCAAGGGACTATCGCAAAAATTATTGTTGGTTTTATTATTGTAACCTTCGCGTTATTTGGTATTGAATCAATTGTTGCCTTAGGAAGTAGTGAATCTGCTCCTGCTACCGTCAATGGCACCGATATCGAAGAAGTTGAAATTTTGCGTTTGGTCGAAATGCAAAAAAATCGTTTCCGCCAACAGTTTGGTGATAATTACGACGAAAGTTTGTTTAATGACGGCTTTTTACGTCAATCAGCGCTTGAACAATTAATTGATCAGAAAGTTGCAGTGACTCAAGCACGTGAATTGGGTGGCTATGTTTCTACACAATCAATTGATAAAGCTATTTTAGCAGCGCCTGAATTTCAGCAGGATGGAAAGTTCTCCAGTGAACGTTTCAAAATGGTTCTTCGTCGCAGTGCTTTAAGCCCGTTAGCTTATCGTGCCGTTCTTGAAGAGCAGGCTTTAGTTGCACAGATTCAATTGGGTACAGGCTTAAGTGATACCGCTCTACCATTTGAGATTGAGCGTCAGCAAGCGTTGCAAAACGAACAGCGTAGCTACGAATATGTGGTATTTAATACTGCTGATTTAAAGAAAGATATTCAGCTTAGCAGTGAAGATACGCAAGCTTATTATGAGTCTAATAAACAGCGTTACATGACCGATGAACAAGTTGCTGTTGATTACGTCGTATTAAACAAATCAGATCTTGATGCTGACATTCAAGTTGATGACGAGCAAATCGACCAAGCTTATGAAGAATATTTATCTAAGCTCAATGAAAGTGAAGAGCGTAAAGCAAGTCACATCTTAATTGAAATCAATGATGATCGAAATGATGATGCAGCCAGTGCATTAGCACAGCAGTTATCCGCAAAAGCGAAATCAGGTGAAGACTTTGCTGATTTAGCCAAGCAGCACTCAGATGATATTGGTTCAAAGAATGTAGGTGGTGACCTTGGCTTCAATACTCGTGGTGGTTTCGTCACTGAGTTTGACGATGCATTGTTCGCAATGACTGAAGGTCAGGTTTCAGAAGCGATTAAAACTGAATTTGGCTATCACGTAATCAAGCTTGAAGGAATTCGTAAAGCTGAAGTCGCAACTAAAGAAGCTAAGGAAATTGAATTCGTTGCCGAGATTAAATCATCTCAGTTGACTGAATTATTTGCAGAGCAAACAGAAATGTTAGCCGCAGCCGCTTTTGAAAATGAATCTATCGCAGATTTAGTTGAAATGAGTGAGTTGGGTCTTAAGCTACAATCAACGGCCTTATTCAGTCGTTCAAATGGTGCTGGTATTGCGTTAAATGCTCAAATTCGTAATGCGGCCTTTGAAGAGAAAGTATTGGCTGATCGTGAATTGAGTGATGTTATTGAAATTTCTGCTGATCAGGTTGTGGTCATTGGTTTAAGTAAGCATGTCGAGCCTACGGTTAAAGCATTAGCAGATGTTAAAGCAGTAATCGAAGCTCAACTTACCAATGATAAAGCTGCAGAGTTAGCGGCGGAAAAAGCGGCTTCGTTAACTTCAGAGCTAACTTCTGGAGTATCTACGGTAACTTGGCAAAAAGCGATGGACGCAACGTTTGATAATGCCGGTGATGCACCAGCAGAGTTAAATAAAGCGGTCTTTGGTTTGGCTAAAGATGCTGGTGAAGTTACATCGGTCAAAACGGCATCAGGTCAAGCCGTTGCTCGTTTGATCTCAGTAGTTCAGATTGCTGTTGAAGCTGCAACTGAAGATAACGCACGCATTAGCCAAGCAAAGGCGAATGAAAGCTTTTATGTTTACCGTCAGTGGGCTAAATCAAACTCTGAAATCGAACGCAGCGGTTCTTAATAAACCTTTGTATTTGATGGCTAGATTTTGAGACATAAAAAAAGGGGCTTAGCCCCTTTTTTTATGTCTGTAATATAACGTCTAGTTTTATTCTAACTTTCTACGTTATCTTCCATTTCTTCTAAACTCATGGCGCAGCTATTAAACCCGGCATCAACATAAACAGTTTGGGCGGTAATACCTGAGGCTAGGTCAGAGCATAAAAACATCGCACTATTTCCTACTTCATCAATGGTAACGTTTCGCTTTAAAGGAGAACGCTCAGCATTGCGCTTTAGCATCTTGCGAAAGTTCTTAATACCGGATGCAGCAAGGGTTCTAATTGGGCCTGCTGAGATTGCATTTACACGAATGCCTTCTGGTCCAAGGCTACCTGCTAAATAGCGAACAGAGGCTTCTAGGCTGGCTTTAGCTAGGCCCATAACATTATAGTTAGGCAGGGTCTGTTGAGAACCATGATAGGTTAGGGTTAATAAGCTACCATTTCTTCCTTGCAGCATAGGGCGAGCGGCTTTGGCGAGCGCTACAAAGCTGTAAGCACTAATATCATGGGCGATTGCAAAACCTTCACGAGTGGTTGCCGCGAGATAATCGCCATCGAGCTCATGTCCAGGAGCAAAACCGACGGAATGAACCAGTATGTCTAGACCATCCCATTGTTGCCCAAGCTGTTCAAAGACTTGATTAATTTCTTCATCACTCGATACATCGCAGGGTAATACAATGTCGGAGCCCCATTGAGCAGCCATTTTTTCAACGCGGCCTTTTAACTTCTCACCTTGGTAAGTAAAGGCTAATTCAGCGCCTTGCTGATAAAAGGCTTCCGCAATACCGGATGCGATGGAAAGTTTACTAGCAACTCCGACAATCAATACTTTTTTACCGGCTAATAAGCCCATAAGTTATTCCTTGTTATTCTAATGTATCTGAAAATTTTAATTATGCCCTAGGCTAACCTGTTATCCGAAATAGGCCAAGTAGGGGTTGAGGCAATTAACTGTTGCGTATAATTCTCTTGTGGTTGATCACAGATTCTTACTGCCGCTCCGTATTCGATAATTTCACCATCATGCATAACGGCAATGTCATCGGCAATATGACGCACTACGGCTAAGTCGTGGGTAATGAATATCATGGTTAAGTTAAGCTTTTGTTGTAGTTCGACTAATAAATTCAGGATTTGAGCTTGAACTGAAACGTCTAGGGCAGACACGGGTTCATCGCAGATCAATAGCTTAGGCTGTAAAATTAAACCCCGTGCAATACCGATACGTTGTTTCTGCCCTCCTGAAAATTCATGAGGGTAGCGTGATAAAACATGGTCTGGCAATCCAACCAGAGCAAGCATCTCTTTCGCTTTATCGATGCGATCTGCTGCAGTACCTATGCCGTGAATAATTAATGGCTCAATCAAGAGCTGTTGAATCGTATGCCGGCTGTTTAATGATTCTTGCGGGTCTTGAAAAATGTATTGAAGTTCTTTAGCGAGTATTAGACGGTTACTCCGATCCAGTGGTTTCCCTTGATACAGGATGTCGCCACTATCGGGAGTCAGGAATCCCGCTATCATTTTTGCCAATGTCGTTTTGCCGCTACCGGAAGTGCCGACGATTCCGAGAGTTTTACCCTTCTGTAGCTTTAGGCTTGCATTCTTCACTGCATAAAAAGGGTGTTTGCGGAAATTAAAGATAGAGCTATTAAGTTCAAAGCTTTTAAAGATATCTTTTAACTGCAAAACCGTTTCTGTTTGAGCTTTGTTCTCTATGAGCGAGAAATCTTTTTCAGTACGTTGATATTCGTCTAATACCCCTTGGAAGCGCTCAATTTGTTGTTGTTCAGGTTCATTCTCAGTTTGTGCTTGAGGAATGCAAGGTAACGGCTGTCGACAGGGATGGTTTCTTGACGGGCTGCATAGGATTAAGGCTTGGCTATAAGGGTGTTGAGGCTGGTTAAATAATTGTTGGATACTGGCGCGTTCAATTATTTTTCCTCCATACATCACTAGGGCCTGCTCACATATTTGTGCGATGACCGCCAAGTCGTGGCTTATGAATAATAAGCTAGTCTGGTATTTTTTCTGTAGCGATTGTAATAGCGCTAATATTTGGGCTTGGATGTTTACATCCAGGGCTGTTGTCGGTTCATCTGCAATGATTAATTCTGGCTTGCATGAAAGGGCCATCGCGATCATCACTCGTTGACGCATACCACCAGAAAGTTGGTGCGGATAATTTTTTTCTCTTTTTTCGACTAAATCTAAGCCGACATCCATGAGTAATTGCAAGCAGAGGCGATGTGTTTCTTTGCTCGTTAACTGGTTTTGATGAAGTTGTATTTGTTCTCGTATTTGGCTACCGATTGTCCGAACGGGGTTCAACGCAGTCATTGGTTCTTGAAAAATCATAGCGATTTTATTACCACGAATTTCATTTAGCTGTCGCTGGCTGAGCTTTAATAAATCTTTGCCATTAAATAAAATCTGAC
This sequence comes from uncultured Oleispira sp., assembly GCA_913019965.1. GTDB lineage: Bacteria > Pseudomonadota > Gammaproteobacteria > Pseudomonadales > Oceanobacteraceae > Oleispira. The sequence continues at coordinate 108,206 of CAJVZR010000002.1, read as the reverse complement.
CACTGCGTATCTTCATGTCAGGCTGCGGCAAGAGACGCATGATGGCTTGTACGGTTAAGCTTTTACCGCAGCCTGATTCACCAACAATGCCTAATGTTTGTCCAGCACAAAGCTGAAAACTAATCTCGTGAACAAGGTCATGCCATTGATCTCCTTGCTTTACAGAGATGGTCAGATCGATGACTTCTAATAAGAAGTTTGAATGTGATTTATTATTAGAGGTCGTAATATCATCATTCATTGAGTTAATTCTTATAGTCCGTATTTATCACAGAGCTGGATTCAAATCCGTTACCGCTGCGTTTAGCCGATAAGCTATCAATTTTTACCTTAGCATCGATCCAAAACAAACCTCCGGTCGTGGGATTGAATGGATCAAACAAGCTTTTACTCGATTTGGTTGCGATACTTTCGGGAAGCTTTAGCCAGCGCCAGAACCCTGCGCGAGTAAAGGGGACCATGGTGGAAGGAATAAAGATACTTTCGTCTGCAATACGTTTCTCTATTGTATGGGCTAAATGTATGCGCTCCTGCTCATCCGTTGATAGACGGTATTGATTAATTAAGCCATCAACTTCTTTGTTGGCAAAGTTAGTAATGTTATTGGTTTGTGGTTTGTGAGCGTTGTCGGAGTGAAAATGCTGCCAGTAGGCCGGGCGGAAACCCGTACTCCAGCCAAGCCACGCGATATCATGTTTTTTCTCAATGACATTTTTATAAAAAGAAGTCGATTCTAAATACTGCGGTTTTAATTCAATACCTGCTTTTTTTGCTTCTTCTGCTAACACAATAATTTGAGCTTCATGTAACTTATTTCCGTAACTAAGGTTGAACGATAAACGTTGCTTGCCTTTTATTCGAATACCTCGACTATCTTTTTCTTTCCAGTTCGATTTATTCAGAAGTTCGGATACCTTAGTTAAATCAAAAGAGAGAGGTTTAATATCGGTATTAGAATAATCACCATAACCGGTATGAAAGCTGGGTAGTCTTTGATAATCATTACGCAGCAGCTGCTTAATGATTTTGTTGAAATTAAGCCCGTGAGCGATGGCTTTACGGACATTGATGTCTTGTAGTTTTTTATTCTCAAGATTTAGAAATAAACCTGAAGCGCTTTGCTCTGTTTGATTGTAAAAACTGAGCTTATGGATAAAGCCTTTTTGGAACATGGGGCTATTAGATTTCTCGTGCCACAGTTTTGGTAGTGTCAGGTTAAATATATCGAGTTCACCACGCTCAAAATACTTAAAAGCGGTATTGGGGTCACGAACAACCTTGACCAGAACTTGATCGGCATTAAATCGATGGCGTAGATATCTATCCTCTTGCGCCCACCAATTGGTTTTTCTTAAGAATTCAATACTTTTACCTTTGCGTATCTTACCCACTTGGTAAGCACCGCTATTCGGCTCAATTTTCCAGTTATAGCGGTTGACCCAGTTTTTATCTAACTGGTGAAAGTGTTTTGCTCGTGGTTGGATTGAATAATAGTAATGAAGATCTTGTTGTGGTTTTGCTCTGGCACCAATAACCGCAATGGTTAGCGGGTCGTATTTAATAATATCGACAACCTCTTCGCTATAGTGCTTATTATACCAAGGAGCAACAATACTTTTGGAGCGATTGAACTTTAGCGCGAAAATAAAATCATCGGCGGTAATCGGTTTTCCGTCAGACCAACGAGCGTGAGGCTTAATTTTGTAATAAACCGTTTTTCGGTCGTCATCATAAGCCCAGTGGCTGGCTAAGACTGGAATAATCTCTCCGCTATTAGGGTGCATTTCAACCAGTGGTAATTGGTTGTCTAATAAGAAACTGCGAAAAGAATTATTAGAGTCTGGACCTACTGTTCGTAATGTAGGAGGGAAGCTTGATATGTTAAGTCTAACTAGGCCACCTTTCTCCGCTTGCGCTGAGCTCCACTCAGGGCTGGCATTATTCGTTAACCAGGTTAATCCTTCAGGGAGCTTTGCCGCTTGGCTGCTACATGGAGTAATAAGTATGATTAAAAAAATGAGCATGAATGCCAATTGCCCATATTCTTTAGAATCATTTCTTGGCTCGAATAAACTTAGTCCGATCATGTTCTGTCCCGTGTGAGTATTATTCATAATAAACCTTATGCTTAGGGTCAAATATTTCCCGTATAGCTTCACCAATAAAGGTGACAAGCATTAATACAAAAGAAAGAGAAATAACCACTGAGCTAATAATCCAAGGGTAGTCGAGATTATCGACACCTTGTTTTAATAACTCCCCCCAGCTTGGTGCGGGGGCTGGAAGGCCAAAACTTAAAAAATCGAGGGCCGTCAAGGCCGTGATTCCACCAGCAACTGAGAAAGGAATAAAGGTGATGATAGTAGAAATTGAATTAGGGATAATATGCTTATAAATTATACGAAAATTACTTGCCCCCATCATTTTTGCCGCTAGGACATAATCTCGGTTCGCTTCTTTATAGCTAGCACTGCGCATGTACCAGGTCATGCTCATCCAGCCAAATAGTGCCATGATTAAAACAAGGGACCAGAATCCTGGAGTGATCAGCGAACTCATGATCATAACAATATAAAGGAACGGGATGTTGGACCAGACTTCGATAATACGCTGGAAGAATAGATCAAAAGCCCCGCCTAAGAAGCCCATAAAGCAACCGATAAAAACCCCAACTAGATATTCAACAATTAATAAGGTAATCGCAAAAAAAATGGCTATACGAAAGCCATAGACCAAGCGTACAAGTACGTCGCGACCAATGGTATCGGTTCCTAGGTAATGTTGATTTTCGATACTGGGAGCGTGGGGCGGATATAAACCATCCAATAGGTCTACTTCGGTTGGATTGAAAGGAACGAGAGGTAAAATCACAAAATTATTGTGATTGGATGAATCCATCTGCCATGTTTTTTTTAACTGACGGTAATTTGTTTCGTACTCATAGTCTAAGCCAAATTGCTTGCCTTCGATGGAGTCACTGAATATTGGCCAATACAGTTCATCTTGATAGCTGACGAGCAGTGCTTTGGAGTTAAAGATCAATTCCGCAAAGCAGGATAAAACGATCAGGCCCGCAAGAATGAGAAGTGAGAAATAGCCGCGCTTCAGTTGTTTGAATTTTTGCCAAGGGGAACGTATTTGTCTATGCATTGCTAGCCCCAAAACGAATTCGAGGGTCGGCGAGTGCGACACAAATATCCGATAAAATATTGCCTATTAAGGTTAATAGCGCCGAAATAACAAGAATGCCCATAACCACAGGATAATCCCGTTCGATCAGGGATTCATAACCGAGTAGGCCAAAACCATCAATATTAAAAATGGTTTCGATCAAGAAAGAACCCATTAAGATAACGGAAATATTATTGCCGAAGTGTGTCGCCAATGGGATCAAACTATTGCGTAATGCGTGGCGAAAAACAGCTTGTTTAAAGGTCATGCCTTTTGAAATGGCCGTTTGAACGTACTGGGCTGATAAATTATCCAATAAGGCATTCTTCACCATAAAGGTCATCACGGCAAAGCTACCACTGATGTAAGCTATAAGCGGTAAGGTTGCGTGCTCTAAAATATCCCAAACTTGGTCTTGCCAAGGAAGGTAATCGAAATCGTCACTGCTGAATCCTCCCATCGGAAATAATTCAAAATGAAAAGAGAAGGTATAGAGTAGAGCGATAGCGACAATATAGTTGGGGATGGCATAGCCTAAGAATACAATGATAGAGGTTGCAAAATCTTCGGCTTCGCCATGTTTGAGTGCTTTATAAATACCTAGCGGAATGGCAATTAAATAGGTGATGATTAGCGTGCAGACACCATAAAAAATTGAGATTGGCAGGCGTTCTTTTATCGTATCCCAAACGGGCTCGTAATAGCGGGTAGATTGGCCAAGATCAAAATCTATTAACTTACCTAGCCATTCAAAATAACTTTCAATTATGGGCTTATCAAAACCATAATATTGCTTCAGTTGCTGGAGCTGATCCTCTGATAAGGTATTTCCCGCGATACTGTGGTGCGAAGACTGTTGTTGGTTGGCCATCTGATAAGCCGTCATCATCCTTTCTATGGGGCCGCCAGGGACCATTCTAGTTAGGGTGAAGACGACGATAGTGATACCTATAAAAGTCGGTATCACTAATAATAAGCGACGTAAAATATAACCTAGCATGCACCTTCCTTGTTTAAAGCTTAGGCTTTAGTTTGTTACATCAACATAAAGCGTCAGTTTTTGACCAGGTTGCAGATATTTGCTTTTTGACTTCTGACGATTCCAACGAATCAGGTCTTGAACTCGAACGCGGAACTTATCCGCAATTCGGGCTAACGAATCGCCATTGCGCACGGTATAGGTAAGTTTTCGAATGACTTCTCGGCTTTGGCGTAATTTCTTTTGCCCCCAAATGACCAATTTCTGACCTTGTTTCAGCGTATCGCCAGGCGCCATGCCATTCCACTTAGCCAGTTCACGGATGCCGACTTTATGGTCGCGGGCAATTTCCCAAAAACTATCACCACCACGTACCTTGTATTCAATTTTGTCGCTATTTTTTGCTTTGCGGGAAGAGTTTTGAATCTTTGCCAGACGACTGCCAGCACTGAATGAATAGCTATTAAGTGACTTGTGTGCCGATGGGATTAGCAGTTGATCACCTGCGCGAATCATATTGCGACGCATACTATTGGCATCTTTTAACGCATCGGTCGTCGTATGAAATTTCTTGGCAATGGTAATGAGTGAATCCCCACGCTTGACTTGATAACGCTGCCATTTCATGCGTGCGTTTTTAGGAAGATTGGCGATATTTTCGTGATAGATAGATTCTTTTTCAATAGGAATCAATACATTGTGAGAGCCGTTAGGATGGGTTGCCCAGCGATTAAAGCCTGGATTCAATTTGTATATTTCATCCAATGAGGTATCCGCAACCTCAGCCAATTGCGCAAGGTCTATTTGGCCGCCTGTATTAACACTGGCAAAGTAGGGAGTATTGGCTAGCGGGCGTAGGGTTATGCCGTGTTTTTCAGGGTGTTTAATTAGTTGTGCTAACGCTATGAGTTTTGGCACGTAGTCACGGGTTTCACGAGGGAGTTTAAGAGACCAAAAATCGGTAGCTTTACCTTTGCGTTTGTTTTTACGAATCGCTTTGCGCACATTGCCAGCGCCGGTATTGTAAGCCGCAAGGGCTAATAACCAATCTCCCTTGAACTCTCTTTGCAGGGCTTCAAGATATTTCAAAGCGGCAACCGTCGATGCACTGATGTCTCTGCGGCCGTCATACCACCAATCTTGCTTGAGGCCGAAGTCACGACCAGTTGATGGAATAAACTGCCAAACACCGGATGCGCGGCCATGAGAATAAGCAAAGGGGTCGAATGCACTTTCGACAATAGGTAATAACGCCAACTCACCAGGTATATCGCGGACATCTATCTGCTCCGCGATATAATACATGTAACGCTCGGCTCTGGTTGCAACACGATCCATGTAGCCTTGGTGTTTCTTAAACCAATTTAAATGCGCTCTGACTCGAGAGTTGTCTATATTTTGATTAAAGCCATAAGCATTTATGATGCGTTGCCAAAGATCGTCTTCATTTAGTTGTTGATCTTGCAGACTGTTGGGTTGCCATTGGTCTAAAACAGGTACGACAGGGTTAGCCACAAGCGGCTCTGTTAGTTTTGGGCTTGTCTTTAACGGCTGCTGTGAACAGGCGGTAATCAAGGTTAAAGATAATAATAGCTGGAAAAGCTTCATCCAATTACAATACTGTGGCTTAGGGAATTGGGCCCAGTCTAATTAGGCATGCTACGTAGGGTCAAGGATAAATATGCAGTCAGTACCTCATAAATTGGATCAACAAGATTATCAGCGTTGGTTAGCGTCGGATTCTGCTCAGCGAATGCTAACGCTGCAATCATCTTGGATACAAAACCAAATTGTCTCATTCAAAGGCCAGCATCTGCTGTATCATGGCTTAGATAAGGAAACTGACTGCCTGAGTACAAGCCCAGTTAATCATTGTTTTCGCATGGGTTTACCTTGGCAAAAAAATGTTATTGCGGCTGATGCATGGATGTCGAGCAGTCATTGGCCTCTGCCGGATCATTGTGTCGATGTGGTTGTAATGCAGCATAGCCTTGACTTCACCCGCCGGCCTCATCAAATGATTCGTGAAGCCTCAAGGGTGCTGGCCCCGGATGGCCATATCGTTATCATTGGCTTTAATCCCTGGAGTTGGTGGGGAGTCATGAGAAAACTCATGCCTTTTGCGTCGGATATGCCTTGGGTAGCCAATATGGTGAGTATGAGTCGCCTTAAGGATTGGCTGATCTTGTTGGATTATTCCATTAGAGATGAAGCAACTCTTGGGCATTTATGGCCAATAACACTCTTTCCACAGCGCTTTTCTCAGCGTTTTGATAGTGTACTGGCAGGCGGACCTTTTTTAATGGGTAATTTTTATATGATCACAGCGCAGAAAACCCAGCTGGGCATGACATCCTTAAGATCAAAGCGTTGGCAAATTATAGAGCCTCAGTTAGGCTGGGCAAAAACCATGACCAGTAACCGTCATACTAAAAGCGGTTAAATGGTAAAGTGTCTATTTGACATGAAATTTAGATATTGAGAACTTTATGAGACAGGTTGTACTGGATACAGAAACCACAGGTATTGGTGCTGAGAAGGGTCATCGAATAATTGAAATCGGTTGTGTTGAATTATTCGATCGCAAACCGACGGGGCGTCATTACCATCAGTATATTAACCCTCAACGCCCAAGTGATGAAGAAGCGGTTGGGGTTCACGGCATTACTGATGAGTTTTTAGCAGATAAACCTTTATATGCTCAAATAGCTCAATCCTTCTATGACTTTATCGATGGCGCTGAACTGGTAATTCATAACGCACCGTTTGATATTGGTTTTATGGATATGGAGTTTAGGCGCTTAAACATGCCTCAAACGGCGAGTTTCTGTACCATTTTAGATACTCTGGTATTGGCTCGTGACATGCACCCGGGTCAACGTAATAGTTTGGATGCTTTATGTCGTCGTTATGGCATTGATAATAGTCATCGTGAACTACACGGTGCATTATTAGATGCTGAAATTCTCGCTGATGTTTATCTGATGATGACAGGGGGGCAAACGGACTTAATGTTCAGCGGCGATCAAGCAGATCAAGCAGAAGGGGCTGAGCAGGGGCTTGATTTATCCCAGTTTAATCAGATCGATGCAAAGGCTTTGTCAGTGATACCTGCAACCCAAGATGAAATAATAGCTCACGATGTGATTCTAGATCTATTAGATAAGAAAAGTGATGGTGCCATTTGGCGTCGTTAATTAAAGGTCTTTTGTAAAAAATAGAACTGGGTCATGAAACTAATGCCGTCTATCAGACATTATTTGCCTTGCAACCAGTCTATACTTAGGGTATCCATAAGATAACGTTTCTTTCCAGCGACCATAGTGGTTAGAATGTATGATGCATAACAAGAAATAATAGAAGACAAAATGGCTGTAACTACATTCACAGGAAGTACCATGTCCAACTTGGCGTCGACTTTAAATTTAGTGCGCAAAGAGGTTGATGGCGCATTAGATCAAGCTGCTGTTCGTTTAGAACATTATGCAGAGAGTGCTAATGCTGATGATTTGAAAGGATTCTTAGGCGAGGTTCAGCAGGTCCGTGGGACCTTTAAAATGTTGGATTTTCGTGCTGGTGAACGCTTATGTGAAGAGTTGGCGGATACTGGACGCACGCTAAATCAAGCCGTTGGCGAAAATCAGAATGCTTTAGAAGCTTTCAGCAAATCCATCATGATCCTGAAACGCTATGTGGAGTTAGTTGCCAATGGGCAGCTAGTTGCCCCAGGTTTATTGCTTGAGGTGATCAATGACGTAAGAAAAAGTCGTCAAGAAAAAGCCTTACCTAATGCCTACTTCTTTATGGTCAACTTGCGACCTAAGCTAGATGTTCCTCCCGCACCAGCTCGCCATACTCCTATTCCGTACCGTCGTGTACGTCAATTATTTCAAATTGGCTTATTGGGAGTGATGCGCAATCAAGGTCGTAAAGGGGCTTTGAATGTAATGGGACGTGCTGTCTCACGAATTGAAAAATCAGCTCGAGGCCAGCAGTCTTGGGGGTTTTGGAATGCCGTTAAAGCGGCTCTTGAAGCACTGAACCAAGAAGCTTTCGAAATTGATTTATCTCGCGTCTTATTGATGCGTTCTTTGGATAAACAAATTCATAAGTTAGAAGCGAGCAACGGCCAGTTATTATCTGAAAAACAACCGGATTGGTTACTAAAAGAATTTCTTTACCTAATTTCTTTAGCCGAGCCTGAAACAGCTCTGGTTAACAAAGCACAAACCGATTTCAACCTGCCAACAGGGTTGCGTGAAGTGCAATTGGCTGACGCACGTCGCAAATTGAGTGGGCCAGATCAGTCTGCGTTGGATTCTTTAACGGAAGCGCTGCAGGATGAGCTGCATGGTATTAAAGATTTATTGGATCTCGCGGAAAGAACAGAAGGGTTCGATGATAATTTCTCTGATCTATCGATAAGCCTACGCCGCATTGCCGATACATTGATTATGGTTAACTTACCGAAAACGGCTGAGCGAACCATGGCCATTGCTGAAAACTTGCGTGCTGATGGAGAAGCATTTGATATTAAAATGCAGAAAGTCGCTGATCAAGTATTACGCGTAGAGCAAGATGTTCGTGGTCTTTCGGTGAATACTGAATTGAGTAATACATCGAAAGTTGATCCGTTGAGCTTGTTAGAAGCTCGAATTGCAGCCATTTCCGAATCACAAACTGCACTATCAGTGACCAAGCGCGCTATCGGTTCGTACGTCGATTCCAATAACGATAAGCTGCATGTTAAAAATGTTGGTAAAACACTGCTCGATGTTAGTGGCGCTTTGTTTTTCTTAGATCAGGAAGATGTCTCTGAGCTAATGAGAGATCTGCAGCGCTTTGTCGAAGATAAGGTAGTTGAAGGGGATGTTGCCCCGACTGAAGATAAGATTGAAGCCCTAGCGGACGCTATCTCAGCGGTAGAATATTTCATAGATTCGTTATCTGGCCAAACTGCGGGGGCAACAGAAGCCGTCGCTTTGGCGAAAGAGAGTATTCAGCACTTGGTTAAATAAATCGTGTTGATATGGTTATTTTGAAGTAAAAGGAGTTAAAACCTCGGTATGTTGCAAGGAAGCATCATTTTTTTCTTAGTGGTTATTGGCCTCAGTGCCATTGCCGGCGCTGGGTATTTTCTTCTACGTCGTGGTTGGTTTATCAATTGGCTTAAAGCCAGCTTTGCAATGAGTTTAATTATCTTGGCTGCGGCCTCGATCCTGTCTTTATTTGATCTTCTAAGTTATCAGCAGTTAATGGCGGAAGTACCTATTGCCACTATCAGCGTTTTCGAACGCGCAGATCAGCAATATGACCTCACGCTGGCAACAGTCGATGGTATGGAGCAGCGCTTCGAAATATTCGGTGACCAATGGCAATTAGATGCACGCTTAATTACTTGGGTAGGGCCTTTGGCGGCATTGGGTGGTAAGCCCTTGTATCGCTTGGATCGAGTCAGTGGTCGCTATGTTTCTTTAGAGCAAGCGCGTAATGCCCGTCAAAGTATTTATCAGCTCGAACGTTCTGGCTATGTTGATATTTGGCAGGTAGCGAAAAAAATTCCACTCTGGATTGATGCAAACTATGGCAGTGCAGTCTATATGCCAATGGAAAATGGCGCTGTGTACTCTGTGCATTTAACCGCGAAAGGTATGAATGTGCGTGCTGTTAATGATATTGCGAAGCGATTATTAGGAGAGGAATGGTAAATAAAGGAGAGATTGAAAAGCAAAAAATTGAGAAGGCATAGGCCTTCTCAATCTAGTTGCCAATTAAGCTGGGAAAAGTTCGCCCAACTTAGTTGCCAACATCATGTCGCCTTCAACACGTAGTTGACCAGCCATGAACGCTTGCATGCCGTCAGTTTCGCCAGAAACGATGCCTTCAAGAGTTTCAGTGTTCATGATCAAAGTAACGTTAGCGTCGTCATTTTCGCCAGTTGCTAAGTCACAAGCACCATCTTTAACGATTAGGTGATAAGTTTCACCGTCTTCGATGTTGAATTGGAAAATCAAGTCCAAGCCTTCAGCAGCGCTTGCGTTGAATTTGCTTTGCATTGTTTCAATGATGTTAGCCATGAGATGCTACCTATTTAATTGTTATGTAACTGCTTCTCTCAATGCGATTAAAAGCACGCATTGAATGTAGAGACGTCACTTTATGAGGGGATAGGGTGAGTGTCAAATAAATTCATACGATTGTTTGAATTTTTGTTGGCTTACAGGAGTGAAATTATGCGGTATTCTTGCGCTCAATAAATTTTTAATTCATAAATTCTTGAACTTTAAGGGTATCAAACTTGGAATTTTTAGCGGAATACGGCGTTTTCTTATTAAAAGCATTAACGATTGTAGTATCGATTGTTCTCGTGGTTGCGGGTATTGCAGCGGTGAGTGGTAAGCAAAAAACCAATCACGATGGTCATATCACGGTTAATAAGGTTAATGATGATCTCGATGACTACAAAGAAGTACTTGAAGAAAGCTTATTTGATAAAGAAGAATTGAAAGAACTAGAAAAAAGTCGCGCTAAAGAAGACAAAGAGAAGGCGAAAGCCGCTAAGGTCAAAGCTAAAGCGGACAAAAAAGCGGGGAAGGCAGAAGCTGAAGAGCCTGAAGTCACTAAGAAAAGAGTTTTTGTTCTTGATTTTGATGGTGATATCAAAGCCAGTGCTGCTGACCTTATGCGTGAAGAGATCACGGCCGTATTAACCATGGCGCGTAAAGAAGATGAGATTGTTGTGCGCTTAGAAAGTGGCGGTGGCATGGTACACAGCTATGGTTTAGCGTCTAGCCAGCTGCAACGAATTCGTGATCGTGGCATTCCCCTAACCGTCTGTATCGATAAGGTCGCTGCGAGTGGTGGCTATATGATGGCCTGCATCGCCGATAAAATTGTATCTGCGCCGTTCGCAATCGTAGGTTCGATTGGTGTTGTGGCTCAATTACCAAACTTTAATCGCCTGCTTAAAAAGCATGATGTTGACTTTGAAATGTTCACTGCCGGTGAATACAAGCGCACAGTGACGATGTTTGGTCATAATAGCGCTAAAGCGAAAGAGAAATTTAAAGGTGATCTTGAAGAGACTCACGTATTGTTCAAAAACCACGTAACGCATTTCCGTCCAAGCCTCAATATTGAAGCCGTAGCAACCGGGGATGTTTGGTATGGTCAGGATGCTCTAGAAAATAAGTTGGTCGATGTGTTGGGCACCAGTGATGATTATTTGGTTCAAGCGTGTAATGACGCTGATGTTTTTGAAGTGAGCTATGAATTTAAGAAAAGCTTGCAAGAAAAACTGGGTATTGCAGTGCAAATGGGAATTGAAAAAGCAGCAACGCGCTTTTTAACTTTATTACACGCGCAAACTCATACCAAGGGTTAATCAACCCGTGTTGAAGGAATAGAAAAATGACTCAGTGGCATGCCTATCGAGCGATAGAATCTGAAGACGGTGTCCAGTCTAGCTGGCAGCTAGTTGATAACTCCAGCCTTCCGACTGTTGGTAATGGCAAGGGTGAAGGCGAGGTCTTAATTAAGGTTCAGTTCTCGTCTGTGAACTACAAAGATGCCCTCAGCGCCTCGGGAAATAAAGGTGTTACTCGTAACTTCCCTCATACCCCTGGTATTGATGCCGCGGGTACGATCATTGAGGATGCCTCAGGTCAATTTAATACTGGGGATGAAGTTGTCGTCTTTGGTTATGATCTGGGCATGAATACTTGCGGCGGCTATGGGGAATATATCCGTGTTCCTGCAGCCTGGGTGCTCGTTAAACCAGAAGAACTCAGCCTAGAAGATTCAATGCGTTGGGGCACTGCTGGCTACACGGCGGCATTATCCGTTGAGAAGCTGCTAAAAGCAGATGTTAAACCTGATGCTGGCAAGATCATTGTTACCGGTGCGACCGGTGGTGTTGGCTCAGTTGCTGTTGCATTGCTGGCTAAGCTTGGTTTTACGGTGGTGGCCGTTACGGGTAAAACCGAGGCATCAGAGTGGTTATTAGGCATTGGCGCAGCTGAAGTTCTTAATCGCGCAGAGCTTTTGCCCATGGCGGCTAAGCCTATGACCCGCCCTTTGTATCAGGCGGGTATTGATACTTGTGGTGGCGATATGATTGCAGCTGTATTGCCTCAGTTGCAATATGGTGGTGCCTTAACGACGTGCGGCATGGTGGCGGGGGCGGGCTTTAGTGCCAGTGTCTTTCCTTTCATTTTACGCGGTGTTGATTTATTGGGTATTGATTCCGTTGAGGTTCCTCAAACGCATAAGCAATTATTAATTAAAAAGGTGGCGACTGACTGGCAGCTATCTAATCTCGCGGACTTTACTACGACCATTGGTCGAGGAGAGTTGCCGGGTGTACTAGGAAATGTTCTGGCTGGTAAAGGGCAAGGTCGTTATTTGTTGGATCTATCTAAAGCCTAGCCTTGTTGTGCAGACAGCCTTAATTCATTGCGTCGAATTAAGGCTGCTCAATCCCTTCTTAGTTTATCGTTAACGGCAATCGGATTCGGGTAGTTAAATACAACGATGTAACTCGATAGTGCGAATGTGATAATAGCGGTCGCCTGAATCAAAAGTGAGCCTTGCTCAGACAGGATTGAGCGCTCGAACGCAACAAAGGCAACCAGTAGTGAGAATTCACTGATCTGACCTAAACGAAATCCCACATCCCATGCCAAGGCAGGGCGTTCACTCATATTCCCAAGTAAGTATCGAAAGATCACGGGTTTTAATATTAAAACTGCTGCAGCTAATACAAGAGCAGGCCAAATCACACTCGATAAAAGCTGCAAGTTGAACCCTGCGCCTAAAGCGAAAAAGAATAAAACTAAGAAGAAATCTCTTAAGGGCTTCAGACTTATCGCTATATATTGGGCGATAGGGCTTGTGGCTAAAGTAACTCCGGCAATAAAAGCGCCAATCTCACGAGTTAACCCTACCGCCTGAGCACCTTCTGCCATGGCTAAGCACCAGCCAATCGCCAAAATGAATAAATACTCTTGAAAGCGATCAAACTTTTTAATCAAAGGTAAAAGCAAGCCTTTGACTAATAAATAACTGCCAAATACTAATAATGGTAAAGCAATGAAAGGCTGCCAAAAAGGTGGTGATATTGAATCGGGGCTGGAGGCTGAGCCTAGGCTGCCCAAGAAAATTAAGGTTAAGATCGCCACTAAATCTTGCAGTAATAGTAACCCTACCATCAACTCACCAACATGCTTATGGTGGAGCACTGTGGTCGGCAGTAATTTTAATCCAATAATTGTACTGGAAAACATCATTGCGAGACCAATGACCAAGCTATCCATCGTGGAGTGGCTAAATGCGAGGGCGATGCCAAATCCGATGCCAAAAAACAGGGCGCAGCTTATCAAGGCGACTAACGTTGCTTTTTTTAGTACTGAAATAAGGTTGGAGGGCTGCATATCTAAGCCCAATAAAAAGAGTAGGAATATAATGCCGATGTGTGACATTTCACCTAATAGCTCAGGAGCTTCGATCAAAGATAGCCCAAAAGGCCCCACAATCGCTCCTAGGGCGATATAGGCAATGATAACGGGTTGTTTTGTATAGAGCGCAACGGTGGCCAACACAAGGGCACCAGTGAAGATTAAGAAAAAAGAAAAGATGAGGTCGTGCGCTACCATGTGTGCTCCTGCTGGTCGCTGCTACAAATAATAAAACAGTGATGCTTTATAAAACTAGCATTCATCTTAAATTACGGACACAAAAAAGGCCAAATCAATGGCCTTTTTTGTGTCCGGCGGCTAGAAGCCGCAATCTTCAGTAGAAGACTAGCTACGACGACGGAACAATGGACGGGTATCGTTCACATCAGCCTGGTAAGGCGCAGAGAAGGTTTCAAAGCCTTTAACCGCTAGATCAAGATCTTGATCAGCACGCATGGCCATCGCGTTGAAGCCACAGCGCATCATGAAAAACAATTGATCAAATAATACATCACCTACTGCACGTAGTTGACCAGTATAGCCAAAGCGCTCACGCAGTAAGCGAGCAGCAGAATAACCGCGACCATCAGCGAATTTAGGAAATTCAACATTGATCAGGGCAAAACCTTGGCTTTCGTTCGCGAGTAGGTCTGCAGTATCACCAGCATTTAGTTGAATGCCTAAAGTGCCGGCATCACGCTTAGTGACTAATGCATCTTTATCAGCGCCTTCAGCAGCCGCCCAGCGGCTGAAGTTAATGACTTCTTTGTTGGAAGACAAAGGCGCGTCATCTGCAACTAAGGTCCATTCATCATTGGCGATTTGTTTGTCTAAAATAATCTGAGTCATGTCTAATCCTTAGCTTATGCTTTAGCTTGGCTGTCTTTTGCAGGATAAACTGCAGCTTTAAACGCATCCATACCGATACGACGGAAAGTTTCAATGAAGCTTTCGCCGTCAATGCGCTGATCTACATAAACATCTAGAATCGTGCGAATGATTTCAGCCATGCGGTTACGAGCAAATGAAGGGCCTAAGATTTTACCAACAGCTGCGTCTTCACCCGAAGCGCCACCTAGAGATACCTGATAGAACTCTTCGCCTTTCTTATCAACACCCAAGATGCCGATATTGCCAATGTGGTGGTGACCACAAGCATTCATACAGCCAGAGATGTTCAGATCGATATCCCCAAGGTCATGCAAATAATCAAGATCATCAAATTCATTTTGTAATGCTTCGGCAATCGGTAACGATTTTGCGTTAGCTAGGGCGCAGAAATCCCCGCCTGGGCAGCAAATCATATCGGTTAGCAAGCCGAGAGTCGGTGTGGCTAATCCAAGTGCTTTAGCTTCTTGCCAAAGTGCGTATAGCTTAGCTTGTTCAACATCGGCTAATACAAGGTTTTGTTGGTGAGTAGAGCGGGCTTCGCCAAAGCTGTATTTATCAGCAAGATCGGCAAAAGCAAAAATTTGGCTATCCGTTACATCACCCGGTGCTGTGCCTTTTTGCTTAAGCGCAAACGTTGCTACCGCGTAGCCTGGCTTCTTGTGAGCACGAACGTTGCGTTCAACCCAGCGTGCGAAGGCTTTGTCAGAGGCTAAAGCATCGGTATAAGTGCTAGGATCAGCTTCAAGGGCTAGATAATCAGGTTCAGTGAAGTGAGACTTAATGCGCTCCAATTCTTCACTTGGCAGTTTGCCATCGCCATCTTTTAGATGTTCCCATTCAGCTTCAACTAACTCGCTAAAGCGCTCAACACCTAAAGCTTTAACTAGGATTTTGATACGGGCTTTATACTTGTTATCACGACGACCAAACTGGTTGTATACGCGGATAATCGCATCGAGATAAGTCAATAAGTCTTCTTCTGGTAAAAACTCACGAACCACTGAAGAAAGAATAGGTGTACGGCCTAAGCCACCACCAGCATAAACACGGTAGCCAAGTTCACCCGCGTCGTTACGAATGATTTGGATGCCGACATCGTGCATACGAGTCGCTGCACGGTCAGCGCCTTCTACGGAGTTGACAGCAATCTTGAACTTACGTGGTAAGAAAGCGAATTCTGGGTGAAAAGTAGACCACTGACGAATAATTTCACAATACGGGCGAGGATCAACCAGCTCTTCTGCAATGACACCAGCGTATTCATCCGTTGTAGTATTACGAATACAGTTACCACTGGTTTGAACCGCGTGCATCTGAACTTCAGCTAATTTGCCCAATATCTCAGGACACTCTTCAAGTTTTGGCCAGTTGTACTGTAAGTTTTGACGAGTACTAAAGTGCGCATAACCACGGTCGTAGTCGCGAGCGATTTCTGCCATTTTACGCAGCTGCTGGCTGTTTAACATGCCATAAGGGACCGCGATACGTAGCATAGGCGCATAGCGCTGAACGTAAATACCGTTTTGTAGACGTAGTGGAAGGAATTCCTCTTCAGGAATCTTACCATCCAAATAACGGTTCATTTGGTCTTGAAATTGCGCAACGCGTTCATTAATGATGCGTTGGTCGAAGTCGTCATATACGTACATAGCTTTCCGAATTATTAAGCCATAGGGAGTTATTGGCGGCAAATGTACCAAAAAATCGTTATGCAAAAAACCAATATTTCTATATATCGAAATAACTAAAGTGAATAGATGGCTAAGTTGTTATTAAAAAAGAGCATTAAATCAAGTAAAAGCGACTTCTAAGGCAGGTATTTGGCTATCGATAGCGTGCTGAATCTGTAGGGGGAAGTCACTAAATACAGCATCTAATCCTTGATCAAATAATTCTATAGCGAGAGATTCATTATTAATAGTAAAGGCCAGTACCTTATATCCTGCTTTTTTTATCTCAGCCACCAGCTGAGCATCAAAAAAGGGTTGATGGATGTGTAAGCCCGAACAGCCTAGGTTTTCTAAACGAGATTGCCACGCTTTAGGAATTGCCGATACATTGTAGCCTCGTTGTATTTCCGGCCATAAATCTCGAGCGCTGGTTAATGAAAAGTAATTGAAACTGCTGAGTATGAGGGGAAGGTGAGTTGGCCAGTGTTTTTTCAATACCGCAATACTGGCTTCCGTAGTCTCTTCTTCTAGGCCTTCGCAGGGTTTAAGCTCTAAATTTAATCCCATTCCATAGTGGGCTATGACTTCAATGGCCTCGATTAAAGTGGGTACCTTTTGATGTTGAAACTCTGTCCCTTTCCAAGCCCCTGCATCTAATTGCTGTAGGTCCTCAAGCGTTGTTTTATGAATTAAGCCTTCACCATTAGTTGTGCGATGCAGGTAATCATCATGAAAAATAACGGGAATGCCATCTGAAGTTAGCATAACGTCAATCTCAACCCACTTAATACCTTGTTGGCCAGCCAAGTGTAAGCTGGCTAAGGTATTTTCAGGCGCTTGCCCACTGCTGCCTCGATGGGCGATTACTTGGGTGAGAGATGAATAAGCTGAGAGCATTGTAGGCCCAATATTTAAAAGTATTAATATGATTCTAAGCAGTAATTATGAAAATACTATTAAAACTCGACTAAAACTTCATCATTAGGTTATAGATTGTCAGATACCCAACTTCTTCTACGCCAAAGAGTGGCGTAAAGCACCGAAGAGCTAATGCGCTGCATGCTCTGGATGCACCAGATGCCTAATAAGCCATAGCCTAATATCGGCCCAACTAAATAAGCCAGCGGTAGTAGTAGGCACCATTGCATAACAAAATTAATGGCCAGTACTTTTTTGCTGGCCCCTGCGCCTAATAACGCTTGAATGAGCACCATGGCAGTCACTTCAAAAATAATGCTGATGCCGGTGATTTGAAGGGGGGTAGTGCCTAGGGCGATAAGGTATTCATCTTGGGTGAATATTCTTAAAATTGAATCGGCAAATAAGGAAATTGGCAGACCCAAAAATAACATTAAGAATGTGGCTAGTCTTACAACATCCCATCCCCATTGGTACGCATCCTGAGGGTTTTTAGCTCCCAGTGAATGACTGACAAGGCTAGTAGAGGCTATGCCCAAACCAACGCAAGGTAAGATGAGTAATAGCGCCAGGTTAATTAGGATGTGGCCAATCGCTTGTTGCTCACTGCCTACCAGGCCAATAATCATAAATAGAATGCTAACGCCCAAGGCAAAAAAGCCTTGCTGCAAAGAGTTGGGTAGGGCGAGTTGAGATAAACTCTTCATCATTTCTTTGCTGGGTATGTGCAAGCTGAAGCCGTGATGGCCTGCTTTTTTCAGAGTAAGCAGCAAATAAATAACCGTACCCAAGAAAATAGCGAGGCAGGTGCCCATGCCTGATCCCACTGCGCCGTAGGCGGGTATGGCCAATAATGGGAAACCAAATATTAATAGATAACTGAAAACAACATTGGCAATGTGCATCCAAAGCAATACTTTTAAGTAAGACTTAGTTTCACCGATGCCGGCCCAATAACCGCGAAAGCAGAAATTAAAAGCAACAGCGATCACCGCATAAGTACGCCACTCAAAGTACGGTTGGGCGATGGCGAGTACAGCTTGATCTGAGCTGAATAGGCCCATTAGGTGATTGCTGAAAAGTAAAAATAACAGGATTAAAGGAAGGGCGATGAGGCTGCCCAGAATCAATCCAGCCATTAACGGTTTGCCCGCCTGATCCACTTGCTTAGCGCCCATTCTTCGTGCGACTAAGGTTTGCACCGCAGCCGATAAACCCATCACCAGAGATACGGTTAAGAACGCGGCATAACTGCCAATGCCTACTCCCGCTAGAGCCTCGGAGCCTAAGTGACCGACCATTGCGGCATCAACAAGGTTTAAGATGCTTTGTGAAAGCATCCCCATAATAATAGGGATGCTAATGGTGAGTATGCGAGATAAGCGAGCGCTCGGTATTCTAAGCGCTCGCCCTAGAGCAGTCGTTAATGAGACGGTAAAATAATTGATAATGGGCAGCCGTTTATAAATTGAATGACAAATTAGTAATTCAAGTTCGGCGCTAACCAGCGCTCCATAATATGGACCTCTTCATCTTTACGACCGGCAATATCTTCGACCTGATCTTTATCTATCTTACCTAGACCAAAATACTTTGATTCTGGGTGAGAGAAATACCAGCCGCTAACCGAAGCCGATGGGAACATGGCAAAGTTTTCGGTTAAGGTAATACCCGCATTCGCTTCTGGATTCAGCAGGCGGAATAACGCGGCTTTCTCGGTATGATCTGGACAAGCTGGGTAGCCTGGTGCAGGGCGAATACCTTGATACTTCTCTTTAATTAGCTCTTCGTTAGAAAGATTCTTATCGCTCGCGTAGCCCCAAGTTTCATTACGCACAATGGCGTGCATACACTCAGCAAAGGCTTCTGCAAGGCGATCAGCAATGGCTTTCATTAGAATGTTATTGTAATCGTCGTTATCAGTCTTGTACTGCTCTGCCAGTGCTTCGGCTTCAAGACCAGACGTTACCGCGAAGGCACCCATGTAATCTTCTTTACCAGAGCTTTCAGGCGCAATAAAATCCGCTAAAGAATAGTTTGGCTGACCAGCAGGTTTGTTTGTTTGCTGGCGCAGCTGATGCAAGGTTTCAAGCACTTCGCTGCGGCTTTCATCGGCGTAGATTTCAATATCATCCGCGCCTTTGCGACTTGCTGGCCATAAGCCGACAACCCCTTTGGCAACAAAAAGCTTATCTTTGATGATGCGATCAAGCATTTCGCGAGCATCTTTATAAAGTGCTGTAGCTGCTTCACCGACAACTTCATCTTCAAGGATGCGTGGGAATTTACCCGCCAGCTCCCAAGAGATAAAGAAAGGCGTCCAATCGATGTAATCAACCAAGCTCTCAAGAGGGAAGTCGTCGTAAACAGTCACCCCAAGTTTATTCGGCTTAGGCGGTGTGTAATCACCGAAGTTAATCTGTGGTGCGCGTTCACAAGCCGATGGGTAACTTAATAACGGCTTACTTTTACGATTCGCATTGCGAGCACGAACTTTTTCGTATTCTGCATGAGTATCATCGGCAAATTGTTGCTTGAACTCTGGATTCACTAATTTTTGTGCAACACCTACCGCACGCGAGGCATCGGCTACATAAGCGATGACGTCGTTGTTGTACTGAGGTTCAATTTTCACCGCAGTGTGTGCCTTGGACGTCGTCGCGCCACCGATTAATAGAGGCAAGTGATAATCCAAGCGCTGCATTTCTTTCGCTACGTGAACCATTTCATCCAATGAAGGAGTAATCAAACCCGAAAGACCGATGATGTCGCAGTTTTCTTCTTTTGCAGTTTTAAGAATCTTATCCGCCGAAACCATCACCCCAAGGTCGACAACCTCGAAGTTATTACACTGAAGTACAACGCCAACAATATTTTTACCGATATCGTGTACATCGCCTTTCACGGTCGCCATCAGGATCTTTCCTTGGCTTTCAGACTTACCGTCTTTCTCTTCTTCGATGAAAGGCAATAGGTAGGCAACGGCCTGCTTCATCACCCGGGCGCTTTTCACTACCTGAGGAAGAAACATCTTACCTTCGCCAAACAAATCACCGACCACGTTCATGCCGTCCATCAAAGGACCTTCAATCACCTGAATAGGGCGATCAAACATGTGGCGGGCTTCTTCGGTATCTTCTTCAACAAAGGTATTGATACCTTTCACTAAGGCATGGCTCAAACGTTCTGCAACAGGAAGGTTGCGCCACTCTTGAGTTTCAACTTCTTGAACACTGCCATCGCCACGGTATTTTTCTGCGATTTCTAATAAGCGGTCAGTACCATCTTCGCGTTTATTAAGAATAACGTCTTCAACGCGCTCTTTTAGCTCGGCAGGTAGGTCATCATACACAGCCAATTGCCCGGCGTTTACGATACCCATGCTCATGCCATTTTTAATCGCGTAATATAGGAATACCGAGTGAATTGCTTCACGCACAGGCTCGTTACCGCGGAATGAGAACGATACGTTACTCACGCCGCCCGAGATCATTGCGTGGGGTAAATTCTCAGTAATAAATTTACACGATTCGATGAAATCTACCGCGTAGTTGTTGTGTTCTTCAATACCGGTCGCCACGGCGAAAATATTGGGATCGAAGATAATGTCTTGAGGTAAAAAGCCCACTTCGTCGACTAGGATGCGATAAGACTCGGCGCAAATCTCGTTCTTACGTGCTTCAGTATCCGCTTGGCCTTTTTCGTCAAACGCCATGACTACAACCGCGGCGCCAAAACGCATGCAGCTTTTGGCTTTCTCAACGAACTCTTCTTTGCCTTCTTTCAGGCTGATCGAGTTAACGATCGCCTTACCTTGAATGCACTTTAGGCCCGATTCGATGATTTCCCACTTAGAGGAATCAACCATAATAGGCACGCGTGAGATGTCCGGCTCAGAAGCGATCAAGTTCAAATAGCGCACCATGGCTTCTTCAGATTCCAACATGCCTTCATCCATGTTGATATCGATTACCTGAGCGCCGTTTTCTACTTGCACGCGAGCAACGTCTAGGGCTTCTTCAAATTTGTCTTCTTTAATTAAACGCTTAAAACGGGCAGAGCCGGTTACGTTGGCACGTTCGCCGACGTTAACGAATAACGAATTGCTATCAATTGTAAAAGGTTCAAGACCCGCAAGGCGACAAGCGACTTCAATTTCTGGAATTTGACGTGGTGGGTGCTTATGAACTTGCTCAGCAATGGCGGCGATGTGTTCTGGCGTTGTACCACAGCAACCACCAATAATGTTTAAGAAGCCGCTTTCAGCAAACTCGCCAACGATGGCGGCAGTCTGTTCAGGGGTTTCGTCGTATTCACCAAACTCGTTTGGTAGGCCGGCATTCGGGTGAGCGGAAACGTAGCAGTTGGCTTTAGTCGATAGCTCTTCAATGTGAGGACGCAACTCATCGGCGCCCAGTGCGCAGTTAAAGCCTACAGATAAAGGCTTAGCGTGAATCACAGAGTTTAAGAAAGCTTCTGCGGTCTGACCCGATAGCGTACGGCCACTAGCGTCAGTAATCGTGCCGGAAATCATAATCGGCAGCTCATAACCTAATTCTTCAAATACACCTTGTACGGCGTAAATGGCGGCTTTGGCGTTTAGGGTATCAAATACGGTTTCGATTAGGATGATATCGGAACCCCCCTTGATCAAACCGTGAGTCGCTTCGGTATATTCCGTGACTAGGGCATCAAAGGTGATGTTACGAAAGCTTGGATCGTTTACATCAGGAGAGATAGACGCTGTTTTACTGGTTGGCCCTAAAACACCCGCAACGAAGCGGGTAATGCCGGTTTCGGCAGCGACTTCATCACAGATTTCGCGAGCAACTTTTGCAGCAACTTCATTCAACTCAGGCACGAGATGTTCTAGGTCGTAATCCGCTTGGGAGACGCGAGTCGAGTTAAAGGTATTGGTTTCAATGATATCAGCGCCAGCATCTAGGTAGGCTTTATGAATGCCCTTGATGATCTCTGGCTGAGTCAAAACCAAAAGGTCGTTATTACCTTTGATTTCTTGCTCTAAATCGGCAAAGCGGTCACCGCGGTAATCCGCTTCTTCTAGCTGGTGCGCCTGAATTAAGGTCCCCATACCACCATCTAAAATAAGGGCGCGGGTTTTCAGGGTGCTATGAAGTATTTCTAAACGCTGTTGACGATCCATTTGATTCTCTACCACTGCAATTGCTAGCTAGACTATAAAACTAAAGTGTAAAACTAGACTGTAAAAATTAGGCGCACATTTTATCAGGAACTGCTTCTAATGTCTTAACTACATCAGATGAAATAAGTTCAATGCGAACATGAATGAAGCGCAGTTAAATCTCGATTATAACCGTATAGAGCATGCGGGCTTTAATGAAAATGTAATCTAAGTCTAGATAAAACGGTGTATTTCATCAAAAAGTGATGCGTTGTAAAATAAAAAGGATACAATGCGCGCATATAGCTTTTAAGGTAAAACATCATGACGCAGTACATAGAGATCACCCCATCCGCAGAAGAGTATTTGGCAGAGCTTTTAGAAAAGCAAAACGTCGAAGGCATGGCGGTGCGTATCTTTATCACTCAACCAGGCACCAAGTATGCTGAGACGTGTTTAGCCTATTGCCGTCCTGATGAAATCAACGTCAATGACGTGCTTCAGGCGATGGACAAGCTACGTGTCTATGTTGATGTTATGAGTACTGCCTATTTAGAAGAAGCGATTATCGATTTTGCTAAAGATCGCATGGGTGGTCAGCTTACGATTAAAGCACCGAATGCTAAGATGCCGAAAGTGAACGCGGATAGCCCAGTTAATGAACGTATCAACTATTTGCTGTATACCGAAATCAATCCAGGTCTAGCGTCTCATGGTGGTGAAGTGAGCTTGGTTGAAATCACCGCCGAAATGGTGGCGGTATTGAAATTTGGTGGTGGTTGTCAGGGTTGTAGTGCAGTTGAGATGACACTGAAAGATGGTGTTGAGACAACGTTATTAGACAAAATCCCAGAACTAACTGGGGTAAAAGACGATACAGACCATACTGTGACCGAGAATGCTTATTTTAAATAAGCAAGAATCACAACAAAGTAAATAAAACCCGATTATTTCGGGTTTTATTTACTTTGTTGTGGAACGATTGGTTCATAATGGGGTCGGAGTATTTGAGTGGCAATATCAATCGCTTCAAAATGAGAGAGGGGTTAAATGGCAAGACCGCAAGAATTTAATCAGCAGCAAGTTATTGCTAAAGCAATAGAGTGCTTCTGGCTTAAAGGGTATAGCGAGACATCGTTAGCGGACTTATTGGCTGCGATGAAGCTCAGTCGCAGTAGTTTTTATAATAATTTCGGTGATAAGCGCCAGCTCTTTGAACTTTGCCTACATACCTATGCAGAACAAACGAAACAGTTGCTCAGCATGACCTTATTGAATGATAACGCAGCACCAATTGAAGCGATAAGGCAGTTTTTTAATATCGTCTTAATCGCTCCTGCGCAGGAGTTGTCGGCTAAGGGCTGTTTATTGGTCAACACCATTGCTGAATCCGCAAAGGTTGATCTTGAGTTAAATCAGTTGGCTGGGCAGTTGATGCAGCCAGTAAAGGAAGGGTTTATCCATCAACTCAGAAAAGAGCTGGATGAACAAGCCAGTATTCAATATGGCGAATGGCTATTTACTCAGTTACTCGGTTGGCGACTTCAATGCCAGCTGGGCTTGGAGAAAAGCATTTTAGAGCAACAAATTCATTGGACATTAAAACAATTAAGTAAGAAGGAAGAATTATGTT
Source organism: uncultured Oleispira sp. (assembly GCA_913019965.1). Taxonomy (GTDB): domain Bacteria; phylum Pseudomonadota; class Gammaproteobacteria; order Pseudomonadales; family Oceanobacteraceae; genus Oleispira. Next base: position 84,346 of record CAJVZR010000002.1, on the reverse strand, counting down.
AACTAAATCATTATTTATCGGCGGATATCCCGTTGTGGCATTGGGGCTCTTTGCTTTGCCTTTTATCGGTGAGCAAGCGGAGCCTTTATGGCTAACCTCGTTAGCACTCATTGCGGCGCTGCCTTTCCCATTATTTTTGGGGAATTTATTTCTCTATCGAACGGCTCGTACCAGTGAGAACTTAAATTTTCTATTCTTAATACCCTTGGTGACAATCGTGCTTGGCCTACTTGGAAGTGTAATAGCGCTAAAAGAAGGACAGGGGTATGCTTTATCTTTGATCAGCATGGTAATCGCTTTACTGGGCAATTTAACCTATGTTTTTTGGTATAGCCGCTTTGGTCGAGAAGATAATGCATTACTGGTCGTAGGTAAAAAATTGCCTCATTTTTCATTAAAGGATGTTGAAGGTAACTCTGTGACTTCTGCAGATATTAGTCAGCAAGCCAGCTTGATAATGTTTTATCGTGGTAACTGGTGTCCTTTGTGTATGGCGCAAATCAAAGAAGTGGCAGCCCAGTATCGTCAACTAGAAGTGCGTGGGATAAAGATCTATATGGTGAGCCCTCAATCAGAAGGGCATACCAAGGGTCTGGCTAAGCGCTTTGATGTGAATATGAACTTCTTGATTGACGAAGATAATAAGGCAGCTGACTCTTTGCGGATCATTGCTAAAAATGGCTTGCCGATGGGCTTGCAGGCTTTGGGGTATGACAGTGATACGGTAATGCCGACAGTCGTTATGACGAATAATGATGGCAAGATTATTTTTGCGGACTTGACCGATAATTATCGTGTTCGTCCTGAGCCTGAAGACTTCTTGAGGGTATTTGATGCGGCTTTGGTTTGATTTTATAAGAAAAAAAATCAAGAGCCTTTTACCACCGAGGGCACGGAGCGCTTCGCTGCACAGAGGAAAGAAAAGAGTGTCAGTGGGGGGAGAACTTAAGAGATAGTAAGCTCATAAAAAAGCCGGGCTAACTTTTTAGTTAGTCCGGCTTTTTAGGTTTAATCTCTAATGTTTTAGGGATTAACGCGCTGGTAGTACTTCTTTCAGTTTCTGGTGCATGCTGCGAATTGAATCTTCGGTCATGCTCCAGCTGATGCAGGCATCTGTTACCGATTGGCCGTATTTCATATCGGCGATGTTTTCGCAAATATCTTGTCGACCGAATTCGATATTCGACTCAATCATCAAACCAATAATGGACTTATTACCTTCCAATATTTGGTTTGTCACGTTTTCCATAACAAGAGGCTGGATTGCCGCATCTTTGCTAGAGTTTTCGTGTGAGCAGTCAACCATGATGTTCTGCGGAAGGCCTGACTTTTCAAGTGCTTGCTCGCACTGAGCAATGTTGACTGAGTCATAGTTTGGCTTACCGCCGCCACCGCGCAATACGATGTGGCCATAAGGGTTGCCAGCAGTTTCAACGATAGAAACTTGGCCTGTTTGGTTGATGCCCAAGAAGCGATGAGGATTGGCAACAGATTTCAAGGCATTGGTTGCAACGGTTAGGTTACCGTCAGTACCGTTTTTAAAGCCTACTGCAGAAGATAGACCAGAAGCCATTTCACGGTGAGTCTGAGATTCTGTTGTGCGTGCACCAATAGCAGACCAGGAGATTAAGTCTTGCATATACTGAGGTGAGATCGGATCCAAAGCTTCCGTTGATAAAGGCAGCCCAGTTGCTGCTAAATCGATTAGCAGTTGACGAGAAATCTTTAAGCCATCTTCAATTTTGAATGAATCATTCAGGTAAGGGTCATTAATTAAACCTTTCCAGCCGACCGTTGTTCTTGGCTTTTCAAAGTAAACGCGCATAACAATGCAAAGTGTATCTTTTACTTCTTCAGCTAAAACTTTTAAACGTTGAGCATAATCTTTAGCGGCTTCAACGTCGTGGATAGAGCAAGGGCCAACCACTAAAAAGATGCGCTTATCTTTACGGTCAAGAATGTCACGAACCTCTTGGCGACCAGAGCGGATATTATCAACAATTTCAGTACTCAGCGGAAGCTGGCTTTTTAACTGATCGGGAGTAATTAGAGTTTCAATGGAGCTTATGTTGAGGTCTTCAACACGGATATCAGTCATCTCACGTCCTATATGCGGTATTCGATGTTAATTAATGTTATCGCCAGATTATGACAAATCATAGCAGTGTTGCACACGCTTTTATCGGTGATTAATACGGTAAATGTCATGTTTTTTCAAAAATAACTCTGAATCGAGCTTTTGGTAGTACGAAAGGGCGTTTGGTAGGGGGCAAAAAGCAAAGCTTCAGATTGAATGGTTAATTCAATCTGAATAAATAGCGGTGGATCATCACAGCTTAGCTTGTATTTCTTTAAATTTTTCGATGTCAGATGTTAGAAACTGCCATTCGTTTTTCTCTTGTTTTCCATTTAATAGGCCTTCACGAGCGTAGCGTTTAACCGTAACTGGCTTAAGTTTTAAAATTTCTGCCACTTGATCAACCGTTAATAGCGCATCACCATCTAACTCACTGCTCATACTTATCTCCTTAATGTTTGATATTTAAAAGAATAGGCCGAAATGCGGCTCTCGCCAGAAATTTATGCGTTATTTCTAGCGCTCTAAGTAACAGATGTGACAACTATGTAGGTTTTTGTAAGAAGAAAGAACGAGTGTTAATTCCACTGCTATGATCAATTGAAGTGAAGGTGATCTTATTTATATGAACAATATGCCTTCTTTTAAACTTGCCTGAATGAGTAGTAGGCTAACCGATATGATAAAAAAAATAGCATTCGCCACTGATCTTGGAGTTCTAGGTCCTTATGTTTTGTGTCATGCACTGGAGTTGTCTAAGCAGTTTGAAGCCAAGGTCGATATTATTCATGTGATTGAACCCATGGGAGTTTTTGCAGAATCTATTTTAGATATATTTCTACCCCAAGAAGACCTTGATCATCTGCGTAAAGAGGGGGTTCAAGATGTGATGGGAACCATTAAAGAGAGAATCTCAGATACCATGGCGTCAGAGTTTACCGGCGATGATGATGAGTCGTTTTTAGGTGAAATTAGCGTTGTTCGAGGTCAAGCAGCCGATTCAATTTTACAATACGCCGATGATCATAATATCGATATGATTGTCATGGGAACCCATGGCGAGCATGGAGAAATGATGGGAGGACTTGGATCTGTCGCGTCTAAGGTACTTCAGCGTAGTGCTGTACCCGTATTGATGGTGCCTTTGACGAGAGTAACGAATCAGCTAGGTGTTGCCCGCAACGAGCCCTTACGCCGCATGCTCTAAGCGGACGGCGTATCATTAGCTGCGATATTAACGGTAGTATTAGCTAAAGAAAGCGTATTTAGCGCCTAAGAAGAATAAAATACTCGCTAATAAAGGCTTAAGCACATTGTCTGGTAGGTGGTGAGAAACCTTGCTGCCTAACTGGATCGCCGGTATCGAACCCACGAGTAAAGCAAATAACAATCCAAAATCAACATTACCTAAAGCCATATGGACTAAGCCTGCGCAGGCTGTTAGCGGTACTGCGTGGGCAATATCAGTGCCTACAACGTGAGAAGAGCGTAGTGCAGGGTAAAGTAGCATCAACACGGCGGTACCAATAGCACCGGCGCCTACAGACGTTAAGGTAACCAGTACGCCCAATACAATCCCCATGAATAACGTCAGAGCATCGCGCGATTTTTCGCTACTGGATTTGCTGCGTAAGGTGAAGCGCTGTAGCTGTTTGCGGAAAATAACAACAAAAGCCGTCAGTAAAAGCATAAAGCCAAGGCTATTTTTTATCAGTGCTTCATAGCTTTCGGAATCTTCAAAAATATTTTGCAGTGAATAGCCCGTGATGAGCGCGGCCGGAATACTACCGATTGCCAGTAGTTTAACCAGCTTCCACTCCACGTGTTTTTGCTTGTGGTGGCTGATAACGCCACTGGCTTTCGTCAGTGAGGCGTACATTAAATCGGTACCCACAGCGATATTTGGCGGAAAGCCAAATAGCAGCAAAAGGGGCGTCATTAACGCTCCGCCACCAATGCCTGTGATACCTACAATGAAGCCAACTGCAGCGCCGGCTAAGATATATAACAAAATATCCATGAATATGGTCTAAAGTACTAATATGAGTCTAAGAAATAGAGAAGACTGGTAAAATATAGGTTTCCAGCTATTCTGGAAAGGAATATTTATTTATATTTTTATAACTTTTTTGAAGGTTGAGGCGTGGAGGAAATATGAAACTGCAGCAATTGCGTTATATTTGGGAGGTAGCTCATCACGATTTAAACGTGTCAGCGACTGCTCAAGTGCTCTATACATCTCAACCGGGTATCAGTAAGCAAATTCGACTTTTGGAAGATGAGCTAGGGGTCGAGATTTTTGCTCGTAGTGGAAAACACCTCACTCGAATCACTCCTGCGGGGGAGGCCATCCTTAAAGTTGCCGGTGAAATCTTGCGCAAAGTAGAAAGTATTAAGCAGGTTGCGCAAGAATTTAGTGACGAAACTAAGGGCAGCTTGTCGATTGCGACGACGCATACTCAAGCCCGCTATGCACTACCGAGTGTCATTGAAAGCTTTATGGGTAAATTCCCTGACGTCTCATTGCACATGCATCAAGGCACACCGATGCAAATCGCTGAGATGGCGGCGAATGGCGGAGTAGACTTTGCCATTGCGACAGAAGCTATGGAGCTTTTTGGCGATTTAATCATGATGCCATGCTATCGCTGGAACCGCAGTATTCTAGTGCCAAAAGATCATCCGCTAGCCAATCACCCGAATCCAACGCTAGAAGAAGTCGCCGCTTACCCCTTGGTAACGTACGTATTTGGTTTTACTGGGCGCTCTAAGCTTGATGAGGCTTTTAAGAGCAAAAACCTAACCCCTAGGGTTGTATTTACCGCAGCTGATGCCGATGTGATTAAAACTTATGTTCGATTGGGCGTAGGCATTGGTATCGTGGCAACAATGGCGATTGATGAAAATCTAGATGATGATCTTGTGGCGATTGATGCGAGCCACTTGTTTGCTTCAAGCGTGACGCAAATTGGTTTCCGCAAGGGGACCTTCTTGCGTGGTTATATGTATGACTTTATTGAACGATTTGCGCCACATCTAACCGCGGCCATGGTTGATAAAGCGACTCAGTGCCATGGTAAGCAGGAAATGGATGAGCTGTTTCAGGATGTGGATTTGCCTGAGCACTAAAGACAAAAGCGTTTAACCACAGAGGGCTCAGAGATCACAGAGGTAAAGATTAAAGAAGTGGAAAAATTGAAGAATCCCTCTTCTTTTCCGTTAATCCTTCCTCTGTGTAGTGAAACGGCTCTGTGACCTCTGTGGTAAATACCGCATTTGCTCTTCGTTTTAGCCTTTGCCGATAATATTTCCAGCGTGCAAACCACACTCTTTATGATCACCGCCTTCCCACCACCATCGGCCTTCGCGCTCATGCTGATTCGGTAGCACAGGGCGAGTACAAGGTTCACAGCCAATGCTGATGTAGCCTTGGTTATGTAACTCATTAAAAGGCACGTCAAAAATCTTTATATATTCCCAAACCTGAGCCGATGTCCAGTTGGCTAATGGGTTGTACTTATATAGCACCTCGCCTGCGCCAGGGAAGTTGTCTTTCTCACATAAAGCGATTTCAGTACGGGTACCCGGACTTTGATCTTTACGCTGGCCAGTAACCCAAGCATCCAAAGTCGTTAACTTGCGTTTAAGGGGGGCAATCTTGCGCACACCGCAGCACTCTTTGTGGCCATCTTCGTAAAAGCTGAACAAGCCTTTTTCTTTACTGAATGCTTCAAGCGCAGCTTGCTCAGGAGACATTAATTCAATTTGGATGTTGTAGTGCTTGCGTACTTTTTCTATAAATTGATACGTTTCTGGGTGTAAGCGGCCAGTATCAAGGCAGAAAACTTGTACGTTAGGGTCAATCTTAGTCGCCATGTCGACGAGGATGACATCTTCAGCGCCACTAAAGCTGACGGCGATTTTTCCGTGAGTTTCAATCGCGTGTTTTATCAGGTCTTTAGGACGCTTGTCAGCGAAGTCTTGATTTATTTGGTCGAGATCAAGCATATCAATATTCTCTATCACAGGTTTAATCATTGATTTTATAAGTCTATTTTTAGCTAGCGTAGCATAATTGGCTATATGCTTTAAAATAATTAAACCTACTATTTATATAATTAAAACGCTATTGAGCGATGCCTTCTTACTATTGTGTTTGATGGATTTACTGTTAGAGTACGCTTTTTAATTAATGTAATAATTTGGAGAGTCTTGTGGAAGTAGCATGCTTAGATCTTGAAGGTGTATTGATCCCTGAAATTTGGATTGAATTTGCCAATAAAACGGGCATTGAAGAGTTAAAAGCAACTACTCGTGATATTCCAGATTACGACGTATTAATGAAGCAGCGCCTTCGTATTCTTGATGAGCACGGTTTCAAATTACAAGATATCCAAGAAGTAATTGCGACGCTTAAGCCTTTGGATGGCGCAATTGAGTTTGTTAACTGGTTACGTGAGCGTTTTCAGGTAATTATCTTGTCGGATACTTTCTATGAGTTCTCTCAGCCGTTGATGCGTCAGTTGGGTTTTCCAACGTTATTCTGCCATCGTTTAGAAACAGATGAAGAAGGCCGAGTAGTAAATTACCACTTGCGTCAAGCTGATCCAAAGCGTCAGTCTATCCGCGCGTTGCAAACCATCTATTACCGCACAATCGCAGCAGGCGACTCTTACAACGATACAACGATGTTGGCTGAAGCTGATGCCGGTATCTTGTTCAAGTCACCTAAGAATGTAATTGAAGAATTCCCTCAGTTCCCTGCAGTGCATGAATACGAAGACCTTAAGAAAGAATTCTTAAAAGCTTCAAATCGCGAATTAACACTTTAGTCCAAGATTTAATTCACGTTTTAAAAGGCAGCACCTAATTCCTTAGGTGCTCTAACCATTCTTTATTTATTCTTTCCTTCTTTGTTTTTCCTCTGTGTTCTCTGAGCCCTCTGTGGTTAATAGCTTTTTCGTATATCAAATGGGTTGCCCAGACTGTATGGCGACAAAAAAGCGGTTTAACCACAGAGAACACAGAGCACTTCGCTGCACAGAGGAAGGGAAAGTCATAAAGAATAGAAGATGGGTTAGATCTTTTCTACAGTTTCCATTATCCGGCGTATCTTGGTTAGGCTCTCTTCGTACTCATCATCACAATCTGAATCGACAGTTATACCTCCACCACCCCAGCAGGTGATTGTATTGTCGCGAAACTCTAAACTGCGAATCAATATATTAAAGTCGGTATTGCCCGTATCTGAGTAGTAACCAAAACTGCCGCAATAAAGAGATCTTGGCTGAGCTTCAAGTTCTTCAATGATCTCCATGGCCCGTTTTTTCGGGGCCCCTGTAATAGAACCTCCAGGGAAGGCATTTTCGATAGCGACCGCAGGACTAATCTCAGGTTTGAGCTGTGCACTGATCGTACTTACAAGATGATGTACGTTCGGATGGCTTTCTAATTCGAATAGGTTATCTACTTTTACACTACCGGGTAGGGCCGACATGCTTAGGTCATTTCGAAGTAGATCGACGATCATTAGGTTTTCAGCTTGGTTTTTAGCGCTGCGACTCAGTTCATCAATTAACTGCTGATCCAATTTGGGGTTATCACTGCGCTTGATTGTCCCTTTAATAGGCTTAGCTTCTAATCGCCCTAAGGCATCGATACTGATAAAACGTTCTGGGCTGACACTCACAAGTTGGCAGTCTTGCCCTTCGAAGTAACAGCCATAACTCGGATTTAGCGCTTTATAGAGTGGAGATAGGGTGTCTATGGCTGAACCAGAATAAAGAGCGCTATGAGGTTGAGTTAAATTAACCTGATAACAATCCCCGTCACGAAGGTAATCTTGGACTTTATAAAAAGCTTCCTCGTAATCCGTCTTCTGCCATTTTGCAGAAAATGCTTCTGCTTTAAAGTCATTTTGTGCCTGAGCTAAGCCAAGTAGATAATTCCGTTTGTGTGTATTCGTTAAAAGCTTGAAGGCTGCGAGGGCTTTGTCGTCTGGCTGTCCTAATAGGTGAAATTCATTGCTCTGGTGATCAAGGCAGATGCACCAAGGGTAATAATGAAACTCAGCGATCTTACCCTGTTTATTAGGGTAGGAATAATAACCGACCCAGCCTGATTGGAAGGGGATGTAAGCGAATTTAGATTCTTCATTCGAAGGCGCTGTGAGTGCTAAATTCTGATGCCACTGGCGAATTTCAGTGTCCGTTTGAAGTCTTACGGAGTCCTTCGGGTTTGCCATATAAAAGCTATAGCCCGTTTTTGAACCTTGCTTGTCTATATTGCCACTAAGCTGACTAAGCAATAAGCAGGGCTTTTGATGAGGTTCTTCGCCAAAAGAATCACTAGTTAAATTGGTGGTAGAGATTAAACCCTTGCAGTTATTGGATTCACCAAAGTGTTTGGCTAATCCAATAAGGCTGAGGATACTATTGCCTATACAATGTTTATCAGCTGGTTTGTTGTCATTAAACGGCATAAAAAATGGGGGATCGCTTTAAAATTGGCTGATAAAAGTGTCAAAACATCAGTAAATGGTAAAGATTAAAGACACATGTTGCTAAGTGTCTGTAGTTTACAAAAAATCTTAGGTAAATGTTGAAATATCTCTAGACAAATTATCGGCCGCATAATATCTTTTGTTCAACTTCTGAACTCACCAATAGTTCGGTTGGAAATATAACAATAAAAATGAACTATGCATGATTAATTCTCGAAACAGAGAATGAGAGTAGGGAAACTACTCAATAATCATAAAATAACGGAGTGTGCACTCATGAAAACTTTTCAAAAAATTACTTTAGCAGCAGCTATCTCAGCAGCGCCTTTCATGGCTCAAGCTGAACTTACGCCAATGGATGATGCCCTAATGGGTGATACTACTGGTCAGGCTGGTGTGACTGTAGAAATTTCTATTAATGCTGGTTCTGCTATCACTATTGAAGAAGTGACCTATACAGATACGGCGTCTACTGATTTGGTTAATGGTGATCGCTTACTTGATGAAACTGACGATAATATTGTGAATCCACTTGCGACATTTGATGGTGGTTCTGTTGCCATGCAAAATATCTCAATCTCTGGCATTTCAAAACTAATTCAGACTATTGATGTTAGTGATGAAGGTGATTTATTGATGACAATGAAAGGCGAAGATGCGCTTTTCAATAAGACTTTGGCTGCTGACGGTTCTGTAACTGACTCTGCAGTTTCAGCTGGAAACGGTGTTAGTGGTGTAGTGGTTTCCTTGGGCGGCACTGCAAATTCAAGTGCTGTATTACTTCAAGGTGCTACAAGTGGTGAAGCTGAGCTTGTGAATAACTTGAGCATTAATGCTGACCTAGGTGAGTCTACTACTACTATCTATAATCTATCAAACCATGGTGGTCTTGTTTCAGCTGCTGGCGCAACATCAACAGCTACTGCTGCTATGGCGATTGGTATGACATCTTCGTTCCGTTTGAATGATTTGGATGCAGGTATTTTTGGTTATACTAAGGATCAGACTGACGTTTCATATGGCGTTGCAGCTGCTAAAAACACTTTAGAAACTGCTCCAGCTCTAGCGGGTAATTTAACGTTTAATGCTGATGGTGTTGCAGCTAGTGATGACGTTGCAGATAATGCGCTTGTTGCAACATACAATGCTGTAGTTGGTACAAGTAACGCTGCCGCTGCTACTGGTGCAGCAATCGGTATCGAAAACATGTCATTCATGGGTGCTGATGGTGGTATGGTAACTGTAGAGCAGACTATCTGGGCTGATGCTACCGGCGTTAGTATTGAAATGGGGCAAATTGCAGGTACTATTAATATTGGTTCTGTTAGTATTGGTGGTGCTTCAATTGGTTCAGTTTCGATTGCAAACTTGAATCTTGCTGGTATGACTCAGAAGATCTATGGCCACTAATCATTGCTTGCTAATCATACGTTGATTGGCCAAAGCTAAGTTTAGTGCAATAAAAAACCCGCTACGGCGGGTTTTTTTATGTTTGTAATAATTAAGTTTGTGGTATTTTTCTCTGTCCTAATTTGATGTAAATATGGCTCAATTCTGTGTGATTAGCATGGCTTATTTTGTCCTTTTTCATCGTAAAGATTCCCTAAATCCTTGAATTGTTTGTAATAAAAAGTGGTCTTTTGAGTAAACTTCTGTAACATGAAGTCCATTACTGGAAGTACAAATAATAATAATCCAGGAGGGGCTTAAGCCAACTATTGTGCTAATTATTTTATTGGGTTCAATCATCGCATTCTCTATCGTAAACGAACTGGCTATCATTCCAGATCGTAAAGAGGGTGATATCGTCTATCGTGTTGCTAATACTGAACCAGGTCAGCAAGACGTTGTTGTTAATGTCGAACCGTTAGAAGCTCAGCGTTTCAATAACGTTGTGCGTCAGGCATACGATTATAGCTGCGGTTCTGCGGCACTCACGACCGTACTCGATTTCTATCTAGGCCGTAACTTCCAAGAACGTCAAGTGATGGAAGGTCTATTACGCTTTGGTGAGACTGAGCGTATCGTTGAACGTCGTGGTTTCTCGTTATTGGATATGAAACGTCTAGTAACGGCACTGGGTCACCCATCTGGTGGCTTTAAAGCTCAAGCTTCTGATCTAGAAGAACTTGATCACCCAGCAATTGCTCCTATCGAATATGCTGGCTTTAAACACTTTGTTGTTATTCGTGCAGTCTATGACGGTCGAGTATTTGTTGCTGACCCTGCACTAGGTAATATCAGTTTTACCATGCACCGCTTCTTAGAAATCTGGGATAATAACGTTCTGTTTATTGTTTTCCCGAACGGTCACAAGCCCGCAAGTGGCTTGGAATTGCAAGAACAAGATTTACGCTATGTTTCTGACTACATAATCGCTGAAAATACCTTTAAAGAATTCCCACACTTTGCTATGCCTGTTGATGGTAACTTTTATAACAAAATTGCAATGTTAAAAAATAACGCTTTCTACAAATTTGATATCTTGCGTGATGCGAATGGCGATCCAGATTTAAATGACGAAGGTGAAGAACGATATCCTACGGATCCGGTTGAGTTTTATAGTCAGGATGACCCAAGCAAATTCAACTCAATTTGTTGGACTTGTGATGATGATTTATTTGGCAATACGGCGGTAGAAGACCGTCGTATTCAGAAAACATTACGTTATAAACGTAACTAACTAGAAGCTCTCTAGTAATACCATTTATAACTAAATAATTAAAATAAGAACTTAAAAAAGATAGGGATTCCAATGGGGATTAAGCTGCATTCATCGTTACTATTGATCGCTCTTAGTGCAACTGGTACTTCTTTGGTTCACGCCGCGGATGTTTCACAAGCACGTGATGCGTTAACTAAACAGGATTCTGATGCTGATACGGAACAAGCATTGGAAGAAGTATTTGAAGCTGCGGAAAACAGCTACTCATTACTTAAGCAGGGTGGATTAGGTTTAAACTACAGCTTTGATTACAGCTATTATGGTGATCAACGTCTGAATTTAACTATTGCGCCTCAGGTCAATAGTGAAGGTGAAGCGACGGGTGGTTCTGATATTTTAAGTGCGGACGTATCGCCTGCAGCATCTCATACCTTTACTAATTCTTTCAGTCTTGATTATGGTTTGATGGATAATATTACTATCGGTGGTCGCTTACCGTTGGTTGCTAAATTCGATACTGAAGCGGAAATTACTAACTTTTCCCTAGGTGATATGAGTGGTACGGTTCGTTGGCAGCCTTGGGGGATTATCCCTGGCGCAATGAGTAAAACACTCTTCGGTTCTTTGAAGTTAAAAACCGGTGATAGCCCTTATGAAATTGATACTTCTAAGCACCTAGCCAGTGGTTCAGGTACTTATAGTTTTAGTGGTGGAGCGAGTGTTTCTAAAGTACTAGACCCAGTTGTTTTATTCGGTTCAGGTACTTATGGTTATAGTATTCCAGAAACGGATTTAAATCAGGTTCGTGATGGCGCCATCTTAAAAGAAGTACACCCTGGTAGTTCTTTATCAGGCTCAATGGGGTTCGCTTATTCTCTATCTTATGATGTTTCTTTAAGTGTTTCTTTCCAAGCATCGTATAACGATAAAACCAAGTTTGTATTGGAGCGTAGTGGCAAGAAAATTTCTTCTACAACGGGTAGTCAGGTCACAGGTATTATGAACTTTGCTTTGGGTGTGCGCGTATCACCTAAGACCATTACCAATATTAATGTTGGCTTTGGTATGACGGAATCTGCTCCAGACTTTATTGTTGGTTTTTCTATGCCAATCGATATCGAAGGCGTGAAAGCTAGCTTGTAAGCATCGCAAAAAAGGAGAAATTTATGAATTTTGCGATGGTTAAGCGTTTAACGCTGCTGACTTTAGGTCTAGCGGCGGGAAGTACGCACGCGCAGTTAGCTACAAACTTATTCTTAGATACCAAGGCCATGTCACTGGGTAATGCAGTGACCGCAGATCCTGTTGGTATCATGAGTATCCACTTCAATCCCGCCGGCCTTACAAAGCTGGATGGTCGTCAAATTCAGTTCTCATTACAGAATATTTATCTGAATGTAGAAACGGAGTTCGATGTTCCTGAGGATTATGATGGGGAAGGGCAATTATTAGATGTTAGCGAGGACCCGGTTGCAGGGCAAAAAGGCGAGGCCAGTGCGGCTGCTTTTATTCCCGGCGTAGGTATTGTTCCTATGGATACTCTGCCCATTATGCAGTTACCTGGGGCAGGAATGTCAATCCGCCCAGAAGGCTCACGATTTACCTTTGCTAATGCGGTCTATATTCCTTTAGCCGGTGGTTTTGCCAAAGCTGATGATGACCCTGGTCGTTATCAGGCTAAAAAAGTAGCGATGCAGCGTTTAAGTTATTTGACACCTTCATTTGGCTATAAAGTTAATGATGAGTTTTCAGTAGGAGCAAGCTTTCTATTCAGTCAGCATGTTCTCGCCTTAGAACAAGATTTACGTGCGCCTAATATTTTGATTGCAGTAGCGGAACAGTTACAGGATGCATTTGGTTGTTTTGATGATGTAACTGGAGAGCCAACAGGTAATGATCCCTTGGTGCCTTTAGTCGCCTTATGTGGTGGTAATATTGGCCCTTATGATGACGTAGGTACATTGAAGATTGAAACCATGGAGTCTTTATCACCATCATTTAATACCGGCTTTTTATGGGAGCCTAATGAGTGGTTTGCTTGGGGGGCCACTTATCAAAGTGAAGCAAGAACTCACTTGAAGGGGACTTATGAGTTAGAGTATACCGATGACTTTGCTGGTTTCTTTCGTAAGCTACAGTCGACGATATTTGGTGCCATCGGTGGTGCAATTTTCCAATTGCCTAGTGGTATTAAGAAAGAAACAGGCTTGGTTTCAACTGAGCAAGTTTTCCCGCAGCGTTTTCAAACAGGTATTAAATTAAAGTTTTTTGAAGATTTTCAATTTAACTTTGACCTAGGCTGGACAGATTTTGACAAGTGGGATGCGTTAACCTTGCAGTTTGATCGCCCTGTGAGTTTTTTAAGTTCTGCTAAGATCATGGCACCAGAGTTGGTTACAGATACTACTTTAAGACAGCCTCTGGGGTTCAAAAGTGTTTGGAGTCCAGCCTATGGATTCGCTTATGATTTGAATTCTCGTGTACAATTGCGTGCAGGCTATGAACCCCGTGCTTCTTCGATTCCTGATGATGCTCGTAGTATTCAAGCTCCATTAGGCTTTATGGAAATGTACTCTATGGGCATGGGCTATCAGTGGGATAAAGACTCTGTTGTTGATCTAGCTTTCGCCTTTATGGAGTCCCGTGAAACAATTAAAGCAGACCCTCAAAGTGAAACGGATGTAGGGCCGTATTCAAATTCTAGTAACGCGTTGAACAGGAATTGCTTAACATGTACGGTAACCAACCCTTATCCTGGATTGGATGTGAAAACCAAGTTAACCATTGGCGCGGTCGGTATAACGTATCGAACCAAGTTCTAATTCAATTCGCATTACTGTTTGGTTTAATGCTTCTTGCTCTGCCATCTCTGGCGGAGCAAAAATACTATACCTGGGTTGACGCCCAGGGTAATGTTCACAATACCCTGATCCAATCTAAGCCTGAAGAAACTTCTAGCCAGCAACAAGATTTTGATTCAGCGGACTATCCCAGTGAAGAAAAATTTCAACAGAAATTAAAAGATAAACCTAAAGGTGAAAAACCATTTTACACCTGGACTGATGCCCAAGGTATTATTCGAAGTGAAGTTAAACCAGATGTCATGATTGAATTTAGTGCGACGGAAGTGGTTTACGACAGTGTTTTTGCGCCGCCTTTTCGATTACCAGATTTTGTCATGCAAGGTTTGTGTTGTGAAAATTATTTAGAAGCGTTCACAACTAAAGTCAAAATGAACGGTTCTGGCAGTTATCGAGTAGATGGGGCTGAGTTTTTATTCAAAACACAAAGCTCCGATGTGGCCGCCGGATATTTTGCTGTTGAAGACCTTAACCCTCGTGAAATATTATTAATTAAAGCCTTTGAAGTTGAAGAAGAATCCAGCTTTGAGGTCATTGCCCTGTCAGAAGACTTAAAACCCCTTTATTTAGAATCATCCGTGAAAGGAGTGTTTGTTGAGCAAACGTGGAAAGATTTAGCTTATAAAAAAATCATGCTGGAAGTTGCGGATCCTGAAATTAAATATCTAATTGTATTTATGAAAAACGAGCAGCAAGAAGCGCTATCGAATTATTCATTAGCTGTAATTCGAGATTCTTCGTCATATAACAGCGAAGCGACTAGTCGAGAGGATAGTGATGAGGATAGTGATGAGGATAGCGGAGAGGGTGAATAGACAACGCTATTACTTTGAGCAGGGGGAATCCACCCTTGCTTATACTCTATTTCAACGAACACCTTCAGATGAATCTATTAGTAAACCTAAGCGTATTGTCCTATTGCACGGAGCGGGTGTCGCAGGGGAGCTAACCTGGACTTTTATCGTCAATTACTTAAAGCACTGGGATGAAGTTCTAGTCCCTGATTTATTGGGTATGGGCGAAAGTTTTCACGAATCGTCTGACAAGTGCTCTTTTAGTATCGCGGATATCTGCAATTCATTATTCTCTCTATTTCGCCACCATGACTGGTTTGAATTTGATTTGGTTGGATATTCATTGGGAGGCTTGGTGGCTCTTGAGCTTAATCGAGAAGCTAAACTGGAGTTAGATGGTGCATCGCATCCTGATTTTAATATTAAAAAGCTTGGCTTGATTGAGCCTGCATTATTTAGTGATCAGTCTCTGCAAGCGGCATTAACTTTTCGTCAGTCTTTTATTCCAATCGCTGCGAATATAAAGAATAACCCTGATATAGATGAGCATTATGTTGATTTTTTAGATTTGGTTTCACCTAAGCGTAAGCGCAGTATTCAAATGGACAAAATGGCGGTAGAGCGGTTAAAAAAACGCCCTCATGGTTTTGCTAATGCATTGGCAGCGGTATCGCATTATGCCGAACAGCTAGATGAATATAAATTAGAAGCTCTTATTATTGCGATCCCTGCGGGCATTGGTATCATTGGTGGATTATCGAATCCTGGCTTATTGCTAGCGCAAGAAAAAATACAGCAGCATCAGGCAGATTGGAAAATTGAGGTATTGGCTAATACGGATCATAGCCTAGTTTATGTTCGCCCTAAGGTGATAGCTCAATTATTAAATGAGTATTTGTGAGCGAGCACCTGGTTTGAGTGTAAAGTACTCGCTAGGATTAAATTACCCGTTAATTTAATCGACGCTTTAAGTTAGCGGCAGCCATAATTCGTGTTGAGATTTCTTCAACTGAAGCATCTGTTGTTGATAAATAGGGAATGTGATTTTTCTCGAACAATAGCTCAACTTCATCTACTTCGTGATAGCACTGTTTGAGCGAAGCATAGCGACTCTTGGCGCGACGTTCGTTGCGGATCGCTGATAGTCTATCGGGGTCGATTGTTAGGCCAAATAGTTTCTCTTTTCTCTCTTTTAAGCAGTCTGGTAAATCCAGTTCTTCCATATCGTCTTCGGTGATCGGGTAGTTGGCCGCTTTAATTCCAAATTGCATTGCCATATATAGGCAGCTTGGGGTCTTACCGCTACGAGATACTCCCACCAATATGATGTCAGCTTCATCGTAATAGCGAGTGCGGGCTCCATCGTCGTTATCTAAGGCATAGTTTATCGCGTCGATGCGGGCGACGTAGCTATCACTTAATGCACTTTGGTGAGACTTACCAACGGTATAGGAAGATTTTTCACCGAGTTCTCTTTCGAGGGGGGATAGGAAGGTTGAGAAAATGTCGACTTTAAAGGCTTGGGCTTCATCGATCACTTTACGAATGTTTTTATCAACAACCGTATCAAAAACGATGGCGGTCTGTCCTGATTCTTGTTGGGCTTTATTAATTTCTCCCACCGCTGATCGGGCTTTTTCTTCACTATCAATATACGGCATTGTTATACGTTCGAACTGGATGCTTTCGAACTGAGACAGTAAACTATTGCCTAAAGTTTCGGCAGTAATGCCTGTGCCATCAGAAATAAAAAAAGCGTAACGTTTCATAAGTCCTACTTGGTGGTAAAATGTCATTTGCACGATTATATTAGTTAACAGTCAATATATGTCAGTAATTATCTTAGGAGAAGGGCTTTGACACAGAATGCGCTTTGGTTTGATCAAGTTTCGATCAATGATGTCGACAAAGTGGGCGGCAAGAATGCTTCACTGGGTGAAATGATCAGTAATTTGTCTGCCTTGCAGGTATCGGTACCCAATGGTTTTGCAACCACGGCCGATGCTTATGTTCAATTTTTGTCCTATGAAGGTTTAGATGAAAGGATCGACCAGCGTTTAAACGGTCTTGATATTGACGATGTAAATGCTCTAGCGGCGGCGGGTTCCGATATTCGCCAATGGATTTTAGCTGCGCCTTTCCCTGCGGAACTAGAGGCTGATGTTCGAGTATTTTTTAGCGAACTGCAAGATGGCAATAAAGAACTGGCAGTCGCAGTGCGTTCTTCGGCAACGGCTGAAGATTTACCAGACGCCTCTTTTGCTGGCCAGCAAGAAACCCACCTTAATATCGTAGGTATCGACGCAGTATTCGATGCCATGAAAGATGTTTTTGCTTCTCTCTTTAACGACAGAGCGATTGCGTATCGCGAACATCATGGCTTTAAGCACAACCAAGTATCACTCTCTGCAGGTATTCAGCGCATGGTGCGCAGTGAAACGGCATCCTCGGGTGTTATGTTTACTATGGATACTGAGTCTGGATTTGAGGATGTTGTTTTTATCACGGCATCTTATGGCTTGGGTGAAACCATTGTGCAGGGGGCGGTAAACCCAGATGAATTTTATGTACATAAAGAAACTCTAGCTCAAGGTCGCCCAGCGATCTTACGTCGTAACTTGGGTGCCAAAGCTTTAAAGATGGTTTATGGCGAAGAAGCGGTAGCTGGCAAATCCGTAATTACTCAGCGCGTAGATCGTGAACAGCGTCGTTTATTTTCTATTAACGATAGAGAGGTGACTGAGCTTGCCAAGCAAGCGATGATCATTGAACAGCACTATAAGCGCCCGATGGATATTGAATGGGCGAAAGATGCCGATGACGGCAAGATGTATATTGTGCAGGCACGTCCTGAAACGGTTAAAAGCCGTAGCGATAAGAATGTTATGGAGCGTTACCTGCTCAAAGAAACGGGTAATGTTTTAGTCGAAGGGCGCAGTATCGGTCACCGTATTGGCAAAGGTAAAGTACGGGTTGTTAAGCGTGTTGCTGATATGGACCAAGTTCAACCGGGTGATGTATTAGTGGCTGATATGACAGACCCGGATTGGGAACCTGTTATGAAGCGTTCGGCTGCGATTGTAACCAATCGTGGTGGTCGTACTTGTCATGCTGCGATCATTGCTCGTGAACTCGGCATTCCAGCCATTGTTGGTTGTGAAGATGCAACGAAAATTCTGCAAGACGGCCAAGAGGTAACGGTTTCTTGTGCTGAGGGTGATACTGGTTTTGTTTATCAGGGTGGTTTGTCCTTCGATATCAAAACCAATAGTGTTGAATCTATGCCAGATCTGCCTTTCAACATTATGATGAATGTGGGTAATCCAGATCGTGCATTTGATTTTCAGTCGCTACCTAATGCGGGTGTCGGCTTAGCGCGTTTAGAGTTTATTATTAACCGCATGATTGGTGTTCATCCAAAAGCGCTGCTTAACTTTGATACCCTTCCTGAAGAAGTTAAGTTCACGGTTGAGCGCCGAATTTCGGGCTACGATAGCCCTATCGATTTTTATGTTGAAAAATTAGTGGAAGGTATTTCTACTTTAGCCGCAGCCTTCAACGGTAAAAAAGTAATTGTTCGTCTATCTGATTTTAAGTCCAATGAATACGCTAACCTAATTGGTGGGCGTCTATATGAGCCGGAAGAAGAAAACCCCATGCTGGGCTTCCGCGGCGCTTCTCGCTACATTTCGGATCAGTTCCGTGATTGTTTTGAGCTTGAGTGTCGTGCGATGAAAAAAGTACGTGATGAAATGGGCTTTACCAATGTTGAAATCATGGTGCCTTTTGTCCGTACGGTTGATGAAGCAAGACAAGTGGTTGAGATGCTCGCGGAAAATGGATTGGTTCGAGGTGAAAATGGCTTACGCTTAATCATGATGTGCGAGCTACCTGCGAATGCTATTTTAGCGGAGCAGTTCTTAGAGCATTTTGATGGTTTCTCTGTTGGTTCAAATGATTTAACTCAGTTAACGTTAGGTTTGGATCGAGATTCAGGCATCATCGCTCATTTATTTGATGAGCGAAATGAAGCGATTAAAATATTATTAACCAATGCGATTCAGGCCTGTAAAAAAGCCAATAAATACATTGGTATTTGTGGTCAGGGTCCATCGGATTACCCAGACTTTGCTAAGTGGTTAATGGAGCAGGGGATTGACAGTGTTTCGCTAAATCCTGACTCCGTATTAGATACTTGGTTCTTCTTGGCGGATAAAACTAATTAATGAAAAGCAGTAGTAAATATTTCCCCGTTAGTTTGTTAAAAGCGGATGTTATTGATGATTTGACCGATGATGTTTATTTGATTAAGCATGGTCGTGATGCAGATCCTTCGGTGCAAGTTGCTCTGAGCCATATTGGTATTTATGGTCAACCCAGTGCTGATCGCCAGCCTGTGGTTTTAGTTCACGGTAGTTTTACGAATCGTGGTTTTTGGCTTTCATCACAAGGTATTGGTTTTGCTCGCCACTTGGTTGAGCAGGGCTTTGACGTTTGGTTAATGGAGATGCGTGGGCATGGTTTGTCGCCACGCAATCACTCTTATAAAGACAATTGCTTAGAGCAGTATGCTTTAACCGATGTGCCTGCCATTAATGAATTTGTAATTGAGAAAACAGGATTGAAGCCAATTTGGCTTGGCCATTCGATGGGCGGCGTTTTAATTTCGACAGCGCTGACGGCAGGTACTTTACCTGAAATACAGGTGGCGGGCATTGCATTATTGGGTACTCAAATTGTTCGTCGTCGTTGGTATTTACAGATTCCATTTGTGACTTTGATAGGTAAGCTTTGGTTTAATATCAAACCAGAAATGGACGGTCGGAAGTTAAAAATAGGGCCTGAAAACGAACCTGCGGGAATTGCTAAAGAATACTTACGATGGCTAGGTTTATTAGGTCGCTGGCGCCTACGTCATAATAAAACGCCGTTAATGGCAAAGTGGCAGGGCTTAAATCTACCGTTAATGGCTATGGTAGGAAAAGATGATCAATCTGATCCTGCAAAGTATTGTCGTCAGTTTTATGAATTGTGTGGCTCTGATAATAAAGAGTTTAAATTACTGGCAAAAGACCAAGGCTTTAGTCGTGACTTTGGTCATGTCGATATGATTGTAAGTAAGGATGCGGCGAAAGAAGTTTGGCCGCATTTAAGTGATTGGCTGGCTGAAATAAAACCAACAGCAGCATAATTTATATTTAATTTTAAACGTTTAGGAAAGTAAAATGACTCAGTATATTACTCCAGATTTGTGTGATGAATACCCAGAGCTAGTTAGTGTTGTTGAGCCTATGTTCAACAACTTTGGTGGTAAAGATAATTTTGGTGGCCAAATTGTTACGGTAAAGTGCCACGAAGATAATTCTAAGGTAAAAGAACTGGTTGCGACTGAAGGCGCGGGCAAGGTCATGGTTGTCGATGGTGGCGGCTCTTTACGACACGCATTATTGGGTGACATGCTGGCAGAAAAAGCGGTATCTAATGGCTGGGAAGGCTTGATTATTTATGGCTGTATTCGTGACGTTGATGTCATTATGCAAACTGATTTAGGTGTTCAGGCTTTAGCAACAAATCCGCTAAAAACGGATAAGCGTGGCTTGGGTGATGTAGATGTTTCAGTTAAGTTTGGTGGTGTTATTTTTAATCCGGGTGAGTATGTTTATGCGGATAATAACGGCATTATTGTTTCTCCAAAAGAACTGAAAATGCCTGCTTAATTTAATTGGTATTATCTGTAAATAAAAAAGGCTAGTGATTATCCTCGGGATAACAACTAGCCTTTTTTATTACTATTAATTTCATCTAAATCTTTATTTCAGAAAGTTCTTCAGTGATTTTTCTTTTTAGCTTTTCAAGCTTCATCTCATTTAAATCAAGATAATACATAATAGTTTCTGAGAGCTTCAGCCATTCAAAATTAGTCGGGGTCTGTGCGATGTGCCCTGAAAGGTGTGAAAATAACTCAGCCAATTTCAATATGGCAATATTCTCTAATAGCTCTTGATCTTTATCTTCGTCAAACTGCTGAATGATCCATTTTGCAGAATGGTGGTTTTTAATGATTAAAGCTTGTTGTTCAGATAAATGCCATTTTAACGATAGATCAGCACCGATGCCGGCGTGATTGCAATTCAGGTGGTGTTGCTCAAAAGCACTGATGGCACCACTTTCGTGTTTATAGGCTGACTTGATAACGGTGCGATAATTATCAAACTGATTAAACATTAAAGCCATGCCGATATTATGAAATAGGCCTAACTCATAGGCTTGCTCTGCGCTACTTTTCTTCAGTTCTTTCGCGAGTAATACCGCGACAATGGCAACTCGATTAGACGAGCTCCAGATCTCTTCTAGGAAGGCACTATTGCGAGTAATGAATGCGGTTCTTAACGATCTGGCTGTAGTTAGCTTAGTAATGCGGTCTTGGCCTAAGAAACGAACAGCTTCATCAATGCTGGAGATCTTACGAACCAGGTTGAAGTAGGGGGCGTTGATAGTTTCTAACACTTCTTGGGCTAGCTCGGTATCTTGAGCAATGATTTTTCCAAGCGTGGTGGTATCTGCGCTCTCAGAGCGTAGTTGTTGAACAATAGGAGGGGGGCTTGGCAGTACAATTTGGGTACTGGCGACTTCTGTGTGCGGATCTGACATAAACTCCCTTCCGAAGAAAACTATACTATCAGTGAGTATAGCTTATCTTCAGAAAGGTGCTTATTGGCTAGGGCTGACTACTGATCGGTTGAATCACTTTCAGCTTGCTTTCGCGCTCCGCGTGGATCGTTAGCAGCGCGAATAGGCTGGCGACGACGACGTGGTGCGGGTTTTGTTTCTGCAGTCTCAGGCTTAGACTCGGCTTTCGCTTCTTGCTTAGGAGCTTCTTGCTTAGGAGCTTCGGCTTTAACTTCAACTTTAGCGTCTTGCTTAGGCGCTTCAGTTTTCGCTGGTGCTTCGGCCTTAGTTTCAGCTTTAGCTTCTTGCTTAGGCGTCTCAACCTTTGCAGGTGCTTTAGCTTCTTGCTTTGGAGCTTCTTGCTTAGGTGTCTCAACCTTTGCAGGTGCTTCAGCCTTCTCTTCGTGTGCTGCCCAAGGCTTAGCCTTTTCTGTAGGTGCTTCTGCTTTAGTTTCTGCTTTAGCTTCTACTTTAACATCTGCAGGTTTTGGTTCAGCTGCTTTAGTTTCAGTAGCTTTTGCTTCGCTTGGTTGTGAGCGAGGCGCTTCTACTTTCACGTCAACAGGCTTAGCCGCTTGCTGTTCATTAGCGACTGTTGCTGATTCATTGCTGTTTGTTTCGGCAACATTACGATTACGCTCAGGGCGATTGCGACGACGTTGGCCATTATTGCGTGGACGACGTGGTGCTTTCTCTTGATTGTCATCGCTAGTTTTAGCGGCTTTTGTGTCTGGCTTACTATTCTGGCGATCGTCATCACGTTTGTTATTACGATTGCGATTGTTACGCGCTTCAGGCTTTTCACGAGACTCATTACGATCACGAGATTCGTTAGGTTTGTTGCGTGAATTGCGCTCATTCGTTTTATCGTTACGTTCAGCATTACGCTCGTTTTTACGTTCAGAATTACGATCGTTATTGCGCTCAGAACCGCGTTCAGAGTTACGTTCATTACGACGATTATTCTGGTTGCGACGGTTGTTCTGACCACCACGCTGATTGCGATTGTTATTAGGCTTGCGATTAGGCGTCTTTGGCTTTTCCTCAGCTTCTTCTTCAGAGCTGAAAAGGCCAGAGATGCTTTCAGAAAGCTTCTTGAACAATGACTTTTGAGGTGCCGGTGCACGGGCTGCAGCAACCGCTTTAACCGCAGCATCCTGTTTCTTTGTTGGTTCTTTGCTAGCGTCAGCGTCTAGGCCAAAGTCGACATCTGGATCAAAGTTTTGCTCATGGCTTGCTTGACCAATTAACGTGTCATCTGGACGTAGGCGGGTCACTTCGTAATGTGGCGTATCCATGTGAGGATTTGGCAAGATCACGATGCGAGCATTGTGACGACCTTCAATATCGGCTATCACTTCACGTTTTTCGTTTAATAAGAAAGTACCCACGTTAAGTGGAACTTCTGCACGAATCTGACCGGTATTTTCTTTCGCCGCTTCTTCTTCGATAAGTCGTAAGATAGAAAGAGAAAGAGAGGGTAGGTCACGAACGATACCAGTACCACTACAGCGAGGGCAGACATGGCCTGATGTTTCGCCTAGAGAAGGGCGCAAACGCTGACGAGACATTTCCATCAAGCCAAAGCGAGATATGCGGCCTACTTGTACGCGAGCACGATCCATTTCTAGAGCGTTCTTAAGACGGTTTTCAACTTCACGCTGGTTACGATTAGAGTGCATGTCGATGAAATCGATAACGACTAAGCCACCCATGTCGCGTAAGCGTAACTGGCGAGCAATTTCTTCTGCGGCTTCGCAGTTTGTCGTTGTAGCTGTTTCTTCAATGTCAGCGCCTTTAGTTGCGCGGGCTGAGTTAATATCAATAGAAACAAGTGCTTCTGTCGGGTCGATTACAATCGAGCCACCAGAAGGTAGTTTAACTTCACGCTGGAAGGCAGTCTCAATTTGGCTTTCAATCTGATAGCGATTGAATAGTGGCACTTTATCATCGTACAACTTGAATTTATTTTCGTACTGCGGCATTACCTGCTGCACAAAGCTAATGGCTTCATTGTAGGCAGACTGGTTGTCGATTAATACTTCACCGATATCTTGGCGTAAGTAATCACGAATTGCGCGAATAACAACGTTGCTTTCTTGTAGTAGTAGACAAGGTGCTTGGCGGCGTTCAGAAGCGCCGTGGATAGCTTGCCAAAGTTGCATTAGGTAATCTAGATCCCACTGCAATTCTTCGCTAGAGCGGCCAATACCTGCAGTACGAACGATAACGCCCATATCATCAGGCACGGTTACGCCTTTCATAGCTTCGCGTAATTCTGTGCGTTCATCACCTTCGATGCGGCGTGAAATGCCGCCCGCGCGCGCATTGTTCGGCATTAGCACTAAATAGCGACCTGCAAGGCTAACCATAGTGGTTAGTGCTGCGCCTTTATTACCACGTTCTTCTTTATCAACTTGAACGATGACTTCTTGACCTTCTTGCATCACTTCTTTGATGTTGATGCGGCCAGAACCTGGGTTCTTGCTGAAGTAGGTTTTTGAAATTTCTTTAAGCGGTAAGAAACCGTGGCGCTCAGCGCCAAAATCTACGAAAGCCGCTTCAAGGCTAGGTTCGATGCGGGTGATCTTACCTTTGTAGATGTTAGATTTCTTTTGTTCACGGGCACCAGACTCGATGTCTAGATCATATAAACGCTGGCCATCAACGAGGGCAACGCGCAACTCTTCCGTTTGAGTTGCATTAATTAGCATTCTTTTCATGTTATGTGTGTAGCTCTATAGCGTAAGCACACGGGCAGCTGACCGTTTGTTGGTCGTCATACAAAATCTTTATGGTTGCTTGAGTCAATGAAATCGTCGCTTGCCACCCTCTAAGTGGCCAGAATTCTCTGATGGGCACGATGTCTATTTTTACGTGGTGATGCCTTTAGGCCAACACCAACAATCCATAATTTGATAGTGAGATGCTGCCTGCGAGTTTTACGCATGGTTCATCTCAAATATGCGCTTAAGTAATCTGTACTGATATTTACTTAAGCGCGCTTCATGTCGTTCGTTTGTATAAAGAAGGTTTAATAATCGTTCTTCTACTTTATACTGGCCGCTCAATCGCTGCCGTACCATGTGCCAATAATTGGAAAAAATGAAAAAATTGACACTGGGTCAGCGAATATAGCAACAAATAGCGGTTGCGACAAACATTTAGAGCGAATTGAAAGTTAATTTATGCCAACAGAATCCTACAATACCAATCAAGTGAACCTGATTACGATCGATGAAGATCATGAAGGGCAGCGTATTGATAATTTCTTGCTTACCTTATTAAAGGGTGCGCCACGCTCCTTGGTCTATCGATTATTGCGTAAGGGGGAGGTGCGGATTAATAAAAAGCGCGCTAAGCCCGTTCAGCGTCTCGTGATTGGCGACATCGTGCGAATTGCGCCGGTGAAAATTAAAGAGACCTCTGATGATGAGGTGGTTGTGCCGACGAGTCAGGCCGAAATCATAAAAAACAGCATTTTGTTTGAAGATGAGTTTTATATAGCGGTTAATAAGCCGACAGGAATGGCGGTTCATGGTGGCAGTGGCATTAAGCTAGGTTTGATTGAATTGATGCGAGCTCTGAGACCGCAGCAAAAATTTTTAGAATTGGTGCATCGTTTAGATCGAGATACGTCAGGTGTGATCTTGATTGCTAAGAAACGATCAGCATTAGTTGCTGTGCAAAAGTTGTTTCAGGGCCAAAAGGCCATTGATAAACGTTATTTGGCGCTCGTGCATGGCGAGTGGCCCGATTTTCAAGATCGCGTTGATGCTCCTTTAAAGAAGAATGAAGTTCAAGGTGGCGAGCGTATTGTTCGTGTGGAAGAGGATGGTAAGCCTTCTCTAACAAAGTTTAAGGTGCTTGATCGTTCAAGTCGCTATACGTTAGTTGAAGCGCGCCCTATTACGGGAAGAACTCACCAGATTCGAGTGCATTGTCAGTTTGCCGGCTGTGGTATTGCGGGTGATCCTAAATATTTAAATAAGGTTGAAGAAGCGGTAGATAAACAAGTTGGCATTAAACGCTTATGCCTCCACGCCTATCGGTTAGCCTTCGTGCACCCAATGACAGAAGAGTTGCTTGAGATTACTTCGCCGCTAGAAGGGAAATTTCTTAAATATAAAGAAAAAGAGGGGTTGAGCTTTGACATCTAGTATCACCTCAAAAATGAATAAATATAAGGTCATAATCTTTGATTGGGATGGAACCTTAGTCGACTCTACGGCTCGAATTGTTGATAGTATGCAAATGGCATCGACTCAGGTTGGCATGCCAAGGCTTACTGATCATGCTATTCAGCAGATAATTGGTTTAGGGTTGCCTGAAGCCCTGCGCAAGCTATGGCCAGAAATTACGTCGATTGAGCTTGAGGAAATGCGCAGCCTTTATTCAGCCAATTTTTCGAATCATAGTAAGGTGCATGTTGATTTTTTCCCGACGGCGCATGATTTTTTTGAACAGCTTGCTAGCTTAGGGTATGTTTTGGCTGTTGCGACAGGTAAAACTCGTCGTGGGCTTGATGAGATGCTCGATGGTATGTCAGTGCGGGATATCTTTACGATTACTCGCTGTGCTGACGAAACGACGTCAAAGCCAGATCCTCATATGCTAGAAGAGATTTTAACTGAATTGGAATTAACGAGTGAGCAGGCGTTAATGGTTGGTGATACCAGTTTTGATCTGGATATGGCAAAAGCAATTAATATGGACTCTGTGGGAATGACTCATGGAGCTCATGAGAGCGATATTTTATTGGCATCAGGGGCAAAGGCCCTATGTCATGATTTAACTGAATTATTGGGATGGATAAAAGAAAATGGATAACCAGAATCAAGTTGATTACCCGAGCTCTAATAAAGAGTGGAAGCTAATCGAAAAAGTTGTCACAGGTTTGCAGGATGAGCAACGTAAATCTCGTCGCTGGGGTATCTTCTTTAAGCTGGCGACCCTTGTATATGTGGTTGTGATCGCCTTAATGCTGAAGTCGCCCATTGAAGGCTCTACTCAAGGTGGTGCTGAGCCTTATGCAGCGATTATTGAAGTTAATGGTGTGATTGCCGCAGCGCAAGATGCGAGCGCTGATAACATTATTACTGCTTTGCGTGATGCTTTTGAAGATGAGCAGGTATTAGGGGTAGTGCTGCGCATTAATAGTCCAGGTGGAAGCCCAGTGCAGTCTGGCTATGTCTATGATGAAATTAAGCGCTTAAAAGCCACTCGCGAGCTACCTGTATATGCCGTTATCTCAGACTTAGGGGCTTCAGGCGCCTACTATATCGCTGCTGCGGCAGATGAGATCTATGCCGATAAAGCGAGCTTGGTCGGCTCTATTGGCGTTGTGGGTTCTGGCTTTGGTTTTACCGAGGCAATGGAAAAGTTTGGTATTGAACGCCGTCTATATACCTCGGGCGAGCATAAAGGTTTCTTGGATCCATTTTCCCCAGAAAACCCAGATGAGAAGAAGTTTTGGAAGGGTGTCTTGAAAGTCACGCACAATCAATTTATTGAGCAGGTTCGTATGGGGCGTGGTGATCGCTTGAAAGAAACACCGGAAATGTTCAGTGGATTGGTCTGGTCAGGTGAGCAGGCGCTAGATATGGGCTTAATTGATGGATTATCTTCTACAAGTCAGCTAGTTCGTACTAAATTTAATAGCGAAGAAATGGTAAACTTTACCCGTCAACCTGATCCATGGGAATCAATTGTGCAAAAATTAGGCGCAAGTATGGGAGCGGGTCTAGCGACGGTTTTGACTGCTCCTAATCTTCAACTACATTGATTTGCATAATAAATATTGAAAAAAGGTTAAATAATTTTGACACAGGATAAGCGGATGCCTATTATGTCGCCAACTATGGCTGAGGTAGCCTTACCTAAACGTTTAGATGCCATAAAATTCGTAGATAATGAGACGGTAATTAGCGGCTCTTTAGATATGGATTTATTTAAACGTTTTCAGGATGCTGTCGAAGATGTGAATGGGCCGGTTGACTATAAACTGGCTTTTCAGCGTGATGCTGATGATCACATGTTCATTGACGGCGAATGCTCAACAAAAGCTACCATGGTATGTCAGCGTTGTTTGGACGCCGTGGTACTCGACGTGCGAGGGGAGTTCCAGATTGGATTAGCTTTCTCTGATGAGAAATCGAAACATCTGCCTAAGCAGTACGAGCCAGCAATTATGGATCACAATGGCAACATTGATCCATGGGAACTGGTTGAAGATGAGCTAATATTAGCACTGCCTATGTTTGCATATCATGCAGAAGGGGAGTGTGAGATAAAGCAGCCTAAGGCTGATACGGAACAGGTTGAAGTTGCGGAAGTAAAGGATAATCCTTTTGCCGTGCTACAACAGTTAAAATCGAAATAGCGTTAAGTTAGGAGCCTACAACAATGGCTGTTCAAAAAAGTAAAGTAACTCGTTCACGTCGTGGTCAGCGTCGTTCTCACGATGCTCTAGAGTCTGCAACTCTATCTACAGATCAAACGACTGGTGAAATCCACCGTCGTCACCACGTATCTGCTGACGGTTTCTACCGCGGTAAGAAAGTCGTGGAGACTGGTAACGAAGCATAATCCGTGTCGTTTACTCTTGCAGTAGACGCTATGGGCGGGGATTTCGGTCCCCGCGTTACTTTTAAAGCCGTACAGCAAATTCTTGCTGAGCGCAGTGATTTATCTATTCAGTTTTATATCTCTTCCTCAGAATCCTCTTGGTTGGATACTGAAATTCTTGCACCTTCTTGTGCAGTAATAAAATCCAGATTATTTATTCATTATTGTGAGCAATCCGTCGAGATGTCGGACAAGCCTTCTCATGCGTTGCGCCGTAAGCAAAAGTCGACCATGGCCTTGGCATTGAAAAGTATTGCTAATAATGAAGCTTCAGCGTGTATTAGTTGTGGAAATACTGGTGCGCTATTAGCGCTATCGCGCTATACCTTATCGACTTATATCGATGTTGATCGACCAGCCATGGCAAGAGATATACCGACGACTGGTAAGCCGCTATTGATGCTTGATCTTGGGGCTAATATTGATGTTGGCGCCGAAGGTTTATATCAATTTGCATTGCTAGCATCCGCTTGGCGTAAAGCTCAAGGGCTAAAAAAACCAAAGCTCGGGCTGTTGAATATTGGTAAAGAAGCGAGCAAAGGTACTGAAGAAATTCGTTTGGCGGGGCAATTAATTTCTGAGCTTGAAGGCATTGACTATGTTGGCTTTGTTGAGGCAGATGAGCTTTATGTTGGGCAGCTCGATATCGTTGTATGCGATGGATTTCATGGCAATATCGCTTTAAAAACCAGTGAAGGCTTATTAACCCATGTATCCGAGCAGTTTGAGTTGATGCTTAAGGCCAGTATTGCAGGTCGCATTCTTTCCTATCTCGCCACCCCTATAATCGAGCGCTTTAAGCGCCAGCTTGATCCTGTCATGCACAGCGGTGCTTTGCTATTGGGAATTAATGGCTTGGTGATTAAAAGCCATGGTAAGTCTAATCAAGAAGCATTTTATCAATCGATTCGTTACGCACTGGCTGAAGTTGAGGCGGGAAGCAGTCAGCGTTTAGTGGATGAGCTTGATAAGTTATCAGTTTAACGTATTTCTGCGGCGCAGTTTGTCTGTTAATTAATCGGATTGTTTAATTTTTAATCAACTTGTTATAATATTTTCATCAAGTCTAAAAATTCACTGCTCTCATGCCTGAGCTTCTCTTTACTGTAACAATTTTTCCATCATAATAAGCGCCTATTATTTAAGTGACTTTCATTCTATATAGTCACGGTCGTTTATGATGGTTAGAAGAGAGGTTTTAATGAAGCAGGTTGTTTTATATTTCCCAGGTCAAGGTGCTCAGCAGTTAGGTATGTTGGCTGATTTGGCTGAGCAATATCCCGTTATTAAAGAAACCTTTGACCAAGCATCAAAAGCCATCGATCAAGACTTATGGTCATTGGTTCAAAACGGCCCTGCTGAAGAGCTAAACCTTACTTATAATACCCAGCCAATTTTAGTAACCGCCAGTGCCGCTATTTGGAATGTCATTCAGCAAGAGTTGGGTGAAGAAATTTCCGTTGTTGCAGGGGCGGGTCACTCAGTCGGTGAATATTCTGCACTCTATGCAGCCGGCGTTCTTTCTTTACAAGATGCCGTACGCTTAGTGAAAAAGCGTGGCGAGTTAATGGATACTGCTGTGCCAGCGGGTGAAGGCGGTATGGCCGCTATTCTGGGTCTTGATAGCGAGCAAATCGAACAAGTTTGCACTGAAGCGAGTAGTGCGGGTATTGTTGAGCCTGCAAACTTCAATGCACCTGGTCAAATTGTTATTGCAGGTACCGCAGCCGGTATTGCACAGGCGTGCATCGTCGCAAAAGATGCGGGCGCTAAACGTGCTTTACCTCTACAAGTCAGTGGTCCATTTCATTCTTCTTTAATGCGTCAAGCGGCTGAGCCGTTTGTAGATGCACTTAATAGTGTTGAGTGGTCTGAAGCTAAATTTGACGTTTACCATAACGCCAATAACGCAGTGAGTTCATTGGCGGATATGAAGCAGCGCTTAGTAGAGCAATTGTATAGTCCGGTTAACTGGATTGGTGCGGTTGAAGCTTCATCGGTTGCTGCGGAAATGGCGATTGAAGTTGGCCCTGGTAAAGTTATTACGGGTTTAAATAAGCGTATTAATAAAGGTTTAGTAACCTTGTCTACCGGCGATAGTTCGAATTTTGACAAGTTAATAACGGCGATAAAAGGCGAAGATTAATGCTGGCCAATACATTTGACAACAAGTCCGAAAATAAATTAGCACTCGTTACTGGTGCCAGTCGTGGTATTGGTAAAGGTATTGCTGAGTCCTTAATTGCAAAGGGTTATACCGTTGTTGGAACTGCGACGTCAGAATCCGGCTGCGAAGTTTTAAGGGATGAGCTTAAAGCATTAGGTGAGCAGCATGACGCGTTTGTTTTAAATATTTCCGACTCCGATCAAGTTAATACTGCGATTGCTGAATTTTTAAACAATCATGGTACTCCTTATGTGGTTGTTAATAACGCCGGTATTACTCGCGATAATATTTTCATGCGCATGAAAGACGATGAATGGCTGGATGTGATTAATACCAACCTTTCTGGGGTCTATCGAGTATGCAAAAGCTTAATTAAGCCGTTGATAAAAGCGCGCGAAGGCCGCATTATTAACATCAGCTCGATTATTGGTACCACTGGTAATGCGGGGCAGGTTAATTATTCAGCAGCGAAGGCGGGTCTTGAGGGGCTAACACGCTCTCTGGCACAAGAAATCGCTAGCCGAAATATTACAGTAAATGCCGTAGCGCCAGGATTTATTGCTACTGATATGACAGATGGCTTGCCAGAAAATCAAAAAGAAGCCATTCTAGCGTCCATCCCTATGAAACGTATGGGCGCAACACACGAAATTGCAGGCAGCGTTGCTTTTTTAGCAAGTGACGATGCCGCATACATTACAGGCCAAACCATTCATGTGAATGGTGGCATGAACATGGGTTAATGAACTTAGGAAGTAGAACATGAGTAACATCGAAGAACGCGTAAAGAAAATTGTAATCGAACAACTAGGCGTTAAAGAAGAAGAAGTTAAATCTTCATCTTCTTTCGTTAATGATTTAGGTGCTGATTCTTTAGATACTGTTGAATTAGTTATGGCGCTAGAAGAAGAATTTGAAACTGAAATTCCAGATGAAGATGCTGAGAAGTTGACCAGCGTTCAAGAAGCAATTGATTACATTATCGCACACCTATAATTGTGTGTTTTAACGTAAAATATTGATACTGGAATGATCAAATAATTGACTAGTTTTAGTGAATGATTTGATGTTTCATAAAAAGCCGCCTCTTCATCAGATCGCGGCTTTTTTATTATCTGAGTTAGAAAAACACAGCTCAATACTGTGTAGAAATATTTTAGAAATACTAATTTAATAGCATGCGTTTAATAACATACGCTTTATAGAATCACGTGTTATAGAATTTCGTTTTTGGTTTTAAAGTTATTGAGAAGGATCGGGAGATCATCTTATGAGTTCACGTCGAATCGTTGTCACAGGTTTAGGCATGGTTTCTCCATTAGGAAATACCGTGGAAGATAGCTGGCAAGCATTAATTGCCGGTAAAAGTGGCATAGGTAAAATTGATTCGTTTGATACCGAAGGTTTTGCTACTCAAATTGCAGGTCAGATCAAAGATTTTGATATTACCCAATATGGTTTAACGTCAAAAGATGCCCGTAAGTTAGATATCTTTATCCAGTATGCATTGGCAGCCAGCCATCAAGCGATGAGAGATGCCAAGCTAGACGATAATATTAATACGGATGCGATTGATGCTAATCGTATCGGTGTCGCGGTTGGTTCAGGTATTGGTGGTATCAGTACTATTGAAAATACAGTGCTCGATATTGAGAAAAAAGGTCCACGCCGAGTATCGCCTTTTTTCATTCCCGCCACCGTGGTTAACATGGCTGCAGGAAATATTGCGATAACGTATGGACTAAAGGGCCCTAATTTTGCTATCGCCACGGCGTGTACGACCGGAACGCATAATATTGGTTATGGTGCACGAACCATTGCTTATGGTGATGCGGATATTATGGTTGTTGGTGGTGCTGAAATGGCGACCTGTGCTGCAGGCGTAGGTGGTTTTGCCGCAGCTCGTGCTATGTCGACCCGCAATGATGATCCAGAAAAAGCCAGTCGACCTTGGGATAAGGATCGCGATGGTTTTGTTTTGGGCGACGGGGCCGGGGTACTCGTATTAGAAGAGTATGAGCATGCGAAAAAACGCGGTGCGACGATCTATGCTGAATTAGCTGGGTTTGGTATGAGTGATGATGCGCATCATATTACCAGTCCGCCAGAGAATGGCAGTGGTGCACAAGCGGCGATGCAAAACGCTCTTAATGATGCGGGCATGAAGCCAGAAGAGGTACAGTATATTAATGCTCATGGTACTTCGACTCATGCTGGCGATATTGCAGAAACGTCGGCGGTACGCGGTCTATTTGCCGAACATGCCGATAAAGTGGCGGTATCATCAACTAAGTCGATGACGGGGCATTTGTTAGGTGCAGCAGGAGCGGTTGAAGCCATTTTTACAATTAAGGCCATTACTGACAGCATTGCTCCAGCAACGATCAACCTGGATGAAGCGGGAGAAGGTTGTGATCTAGATTATATTCCTAATGTCGCGCGTAAGATGAATATTGAAGCCGCTATTTCAAATTCATTTGGATTTGGTGGTACAAATGGCTCGTTGCTTTTCAAAAAGGTAAATTAATTTCAAATGGATTTATTCTTCGCCAATGGTGTTCTGATTGAAAATCATAAAGCTGACGGGCCACAAGTTGGTTTTAATGATAGAGCATTGCAATATGGTGATGGTGTCTTTGAAACCCTGCGAATTTATAGTGGTGAAATTCCCATGTGGGAATTCCACCAGCAGCGGTTAATAAAAGCTCAACAAGTACTCGGCCTTCCATTGGATGACTTCATTGCGCAGTGGTCGAGTTTTATGCAGAAAAATTTAGCCAGCATTGAAAATGCTTGTGCAAAATTAGTTATCAGTCGAGGAGAAGGGCCTAGAGGGTATAAAATACCTAGGCACGCTCAGTTGAACTGGTGGTTGAAGATAACGGACTTGCCTGCAAGCTGTTTAGCGCCAAGAAACCCCTTTCGTTTAACCTTATGCCAGCATGCCATTTCACGTCAGCCTGCGCTTGCAGGGCTAAAGCACCTTAATCGTATCGATCAAGTTATGGCGCGCTCTGAATGGAGTGAGCAGGAAGGATTTGATGATGGCATTATGTTTAATCTTGATGGTGATGTGATAGAAGGCACGACGTCGAATATATTTTGGTTAAAGGGAGAGCAGTTATATACTACGGACCTTAGCCAAGAAGGTATTGATGGCTGTGTTCGACGTTGGTTAATTGCTCTGCAAAAAAATAGTCTTCCTGTAAAAATTGAGAAGCAGGTTAAACTTGATCAATTATTGACTGCGGATGGTGTTTTTGTAACCAATAGTTTAATAGGAATACAGGTCGTTGGTGAAATTGATGGTCAAAGCATTGTGCAGAATAGTCGAATTGATGAGATCGACAGAGAGTTTAATCGCCAATACATTAATGCAGAATAAGTAAAAGATTTAGCTTGAACTCATTTCTCAACATTATAATTTTAAAAGCCAGACAATAGGCAATCATCTTACATGTTAAAAAAATTATTCATATTATCGCTCATTAGCATTGCCATTTTGGTCTCTGGAGCAGCTTATCTAGTTCAACAACCGATTGTATTGGCTGAAGGCGAAAGCAGCTTAATAATTGAGGTTAATAAAGGACAAAATTTATCTCAACTGGCATATGCGTGGGAAAAACAAGGCTGGCTGCCGTCGGCAAAAGTCTTATTAATTCAGGCACGTCTATTTGATAGTGCTAGAAAGATTAAGCCTGGTGAATTTGAAATTCCAGCCAATGCGACTAGTTTTGAAATCTTAACACGATTAACGAAAGGCTCGAGTAAGCGTTATAAGGTTAGTTTCATTGAAGGGACGCGTTTAAAAGATGCACTTATTCGGCTCCAGCAAGCACCTAAATTAATACAAGATGTGCAACCACTGACAAGCGCTAAGGTCCAAACGTTACTCGGTCTCGAAAGCCTAGCGGAAGGTTGGGTTTATCCGGATACCTATGTTTATCAAGCGGGTGACTCCGTTTCCTCTATTTTAAAACAAGCTCATCAGCGAATGAAATCAGTCTTGGCCGAGGAATGGGAAATCTACCTCGCTCAGATAGCACAAAAAAAGATTGAAAAATTGCCCTACCGTTCGGCATACGAAGCTTTAGTGATGGCTTCTATCGTTGAAAAAGAAACAGGGCAAGTCAGCGAGCGCCCAGAGATTGCGGGTGTTTTTGTCAGGCGCTTACAAAAAAATATGCGCTTAGAAACGGACCCTACGGTAATTTATGGTTTAGGCGAAGCGTACAAAGGCAATTTAAGAAAGAAGCATTTGCGAGATCGCTCTAACCCTTATAATACCTATCGTAATAAAGGCTTACCTCCCACACCAATTGCATTAGCAGGGCGTGCAGCGATCAATGCCACATTGAATCCCGCGAGTAGTAAAAATTTATACTTTGTTGCTAAAGGTGATGGTAGCCACTATTTTTCTGCATCATTAGCTGAACATAACCGTGCGGTACGTAAATACCAGATTTTTAGACGCAGTAAAGAATATCGTTCTGCGCCGGCGACGAATTAAGTCGTATTGATATTAAGTAGAAATAGAAATGAGTAATAATACGAAACATTTAGGCCAGTTCATTACTTTTGAAGGTGGTGAAGGGGTTGGTAAATCGACCAATATTGAATTTTGTCGCCAGTTGTTAGAGCAGCAGGGAATCGATGTGATCGTTACCCGTGAGCCGGGTGGTACTGAAATTGCCGAAATAATTCGCGAAGAGCTACTGAAGAAGCCGCACGATGAGCGCATGTGTGATGTCACTGAGTTATTATTAGTATTTGCTGCTCGCGCACAGCATATCGAAGCATTAGTAAAGCCAGCGCTGGAGCGAGGCAGCTGGGTTTTATGTGATCGCTTTACCGATTCAACTATTGCCTATCAAGGTTATGGGCGAGGTTTAGAGCTCAGCCTCATTGAGCAGCTGAGAAGTATTGCGCAATTAGGCATTGAAGCTAATAAAACTTTCCTATTGGATGCCCCCGTCGATGTGGGAATGGGACGCGCAAGAGCGCGAGGGCCCGCAGATCGATTTGAAGTTGAGCAGCTGGATTTCTTTAGCCGAGTACGAGAAGGATTTTTGGCCATTGCAGAACAATCTCCAGGTCGGGTTCAGTTGATTAATGCTGGGCAAGCGCTCGATCTAGTGCAGGCTGACCTTGAGGTTGCGCTGACGCAACTACTTTCACAAGCGGAGAAAGGTTAATGGCTGTTGATGAAGCCGAGGTTGCAGAGCAAGGGCGCTTAGCAAGACAAGTATTATTGCAAGATATCCCTTGGAATATCGAATTGTGGCAAGGCCTGATTGAACGCTATCATGCTTCAGGCTTACCTCACGCATCATTGCTATTGGGTAATGAAGGCACGGGAAAGCGTCCGTTAGCGTTTAAACTGGCTAAATTTCTTTTGTGCCAAGCCCCGGATAAGAGGACGGCCAGAAATACGACTTCTTGCAATACCTGTCATAGTTGCAAATTGATTGATGCGGGTAGCCATCCGGACTATTTTGTCTGCGATCAAGAGGCAAAGGGGAAGCAAATTAAAGTCGATTTGGTGCGTGAGCTGAATGACTTCTTATCGAAGACGCCACAAATTTCCGCCTGCCAGGTGGTTCAAATCTATCCGATTGAAGCGATGAATATCAATGCTTCTAACGCGTTATTAAAAACTTTAGAAGAGCCATCAGGTGAATCCTATTTGTTGTTAATGGCTGAGCGTTTAGGTTCGGTTCTGCCGACAATACGCAGTCGTACTCAACGTATTAGTTTACATCCTCCTAGCACTGAAAATGCATTAGCCTGGCTCGCAGAGAGGATGCCTAATGCAGCAGCGGAGGATCTTGCTTTAGCATTACGACAATGTGGCGGTGGCCCATTAAAAGCAGAGAACTGGTTGCGAGAAGGTTTGCTAGCACAAGATACGGCCTATACCGAGCTGATGAGAAACTGGTTATCGGGTCAGCAGCAATTGCAGGATGTCAGTAAAGCTCTAGCGAAGTTTGACCTGTTGGATACCATTAATTGGTGGACGGGGTTAAGCTTAGATATTATGAAGTTAGGCATGGGCGCTGATGACAACCAAATTAGTCACCCTTTGCAAGCTGAATGGATAAGGGAGTTGGTCGCTACCGTATCTAAGCTAAAGCTGTTAACCTTACAGCAGAAACTACAAGAAATTGCAGGTCGTCTTGCTGCAGGGCAAGGCAATTACAATGCATCGTTATTAATTGAATCTGTATTATTAGATTGGCAGCAATCATTTTCATCATAAGAGGCCAGCATGAATCCAAGAAGTGGTATTTTATCGCTCACTATTAAAGACAAAGCCGTTTTATACGCCGCTTATATGCCTTTTATTCAAGGTGGGGGCTTATTCATTCCAACCAATAAGCAGTATCAGTTAGGTGAAGAAGTTTTCATGCTATTAAAACTGATGGAAGAACCTGAGAAAATTCCGGTGGCCGGTAAGGTTATCTGGGTAACACCTAAAGGCGCGCAAGGTAATAAAGTTGCGGGTATTGGTGTGCAATTCACCGGTGAAGACAGTATGGCGAAAGATAAAGTTGAAACTTATCTTGCCGGTGCTCTGCAAGCGGACCGACTAACGCATACTATGTAAATAGTAATCTTATCGCAGCCCTAAAACCTAAAAGGGCTGTCTGAGCCTGTCTTCTAAATACATCACTATCCTTAAATCATTCTACCTATTGAACCTCTCTTTCATGCTATGAATTAGACTTCATCCGCATATACATTAGGAAAATCTTTCATGTCGCTTTTATTTAAAGAAATTGATAGTCAAACCTCGTCTATTGGTCAGATCTCATTGCGTAGACGTCGTATGCCTGCTTTTGGCGATAGAGACATCTATGAAGTTAAGCTCGGGGATGAGTTTTTAATGTCGAGCATGTTTGTTGAGGCAGAAGAAGCGCTTTCAACTCTTGGATTAGCGGCAGTTGAAGGTGACAATCTGAATGTGGTAGTTGGTGGTCTCGGTTTAGGTTATACGGCTGTCACGGCCTTAAAAGATGAACGGATTGCTGAATTATTAGTAGTTGATGCCCTCGATACCGTCATTAACTGGCACAAAGATGAACTCGTTCCTTTGGGAAAGCTGCTCAATGCAGATAGTAGAAATCGTTATGTTCATGGTAGCTTTTTCGATCTTGCTACGGCCCCTGAAACGGGTTTCGATACTGCTAATCCAGGGCAAAAGTTTGATGCTATCCTGTTGGATATCGATCATTCACCGACTGAGTTTTTAGACGTTGCTAACGCAAGTTTCTATACAACAGAAAACCTATCATTGATGGCGCAGCAGTTAAAATCTCAGGGTGTTTTTGCTATGTGGTCGCAGAATTTGCCAGAGAAAGATTTTGAAGCCCTGTTAGCAACCGTATTTGACGAGGTTGAGTCTCATGTGGTCTCTTTTTTCAACCCAATGCAAAATAACGTATCAACCAACTCAGTTTATGTCTGTGTAAAAAGAACATGAATGAAACTTTGAGAGTCTAGGTGATCAAATTACTTAATGTACGGATTGCCTTATCCATGGACTCTTTTGTGGTATGAAAATGCGGTGAAAAACGCACGCCACCACCTCTGTTGGCACAGACCACATCATTTGCCATTAATTTTTGATATAGCTGAGCAGAATTTATTCCTGAAAATCGGAAGGTTAAAATACCCGCGCGGACATTGGGTTCAATAGGAGAAAGGATTTCTGCTCCGAGGCCTTGTAGTTTAGCTAGAAGATAGGCATGGTTGACTTCAATCGCAGCGGCGACATTGTCTAATCCTACTTGCAATAATAAATCGGTGCTGGCTTCTAAGGCGTATCCGGCGAGCATATTCGGGCTGCCGCACTCGAAGCGCTTGGCATTTTTAGCGGGTTGCCAATCTTTAATTGAAAAATCCCCAGCCCCTTCAATCATATGCCAGCCATATTGATATAATTTTAATTTTTTAATATGGGTTTCTTTCACAAAGAAGAAGCCAAGGCCTTCTGGCCCAAGCATCCATTTATGTCCATCTGCCATGGCGAAATCAATGTGCCACTCGTCGCACTTAAATTCCATCGCACCGACAGCCTGAATGGCATCGACACAGAATAAAACGTTATTTTCTTTGCAGGCCAGGCCTAGCTTTTCGAGGTTCAGTTTTATGCCAGAAGCGTATTGAACGGCACTCACTGAGATCATCTTCGGTTTATCAGTTTTCGAATTGATAGCGGCTAAAATTTCAGCTTCAGGATGTTGTGCATTAATAGCTACTTGCTTAACGATAATGCCGAATTTTTGTGCGAGTGACTCCCAGACGATACGATTGGATGGAAATTCATCATCACTGATTAGAATGATATCTCCGGCTTGCCATTCGAGCCCATAAGCTACTATGGAAAGTGCTTCGGAAGTATTCTTTACCAGTGCGACACACTCTTCATTCTTACTGCCAACAAGCTTCGCTAATTTTGACCTTAAGCTTTGTTCTTTTTTTAACCAGGTTAAGTAACCTTGAGCCCCGGTTTGGCAATTTTCCTTGGCGAATTCCTGAACAGCTTCACTCGTGCACTTAGGCCAAGGTGCTACCGCCGCGTGGTTTAAATACATGCATTGTTCGTTCACTGGAAACTGGTCGGCTACAAATTCGGCTTGGGTTTTAAAGTTTTCAGGGGATAAAGGCATATATTTAGAACTCATTTCCACGGACTCATTGATTATCAAGGCGGTAACAAAGATACTTGTGCTTTCTATTACGCACCCCCATATAGCTTTAACATTAAAGCACAGAAAGAGGCACAGCAAGGTATGACTCAGGTTAAGTCTGCATTTGAATTTATCAGCAGTACAGAAGTTAGCTCCCTTAATTTAACCGTTGAGCATTATCAGCATACGCAAACCGGTGCCGTTCATTATCACCTTGCCGCCGACAACCAAGAGAAAGTCTTCATGGTTGCATTGCGTACTATGCCAAAAGACAGTACGGGTGTTGCCCATATTCTGGAGCATACCGCCTTGTGCGGGAGTGATAAATACCCTGTGCGTGATCCGTTTTTTATGATGACGCGCCGTTCGCTAAATACCTTTATGAATGCCATGACCAGTAGCGACTGGACGGCTTATCCTTTTGCATCACAAAACGATAAAGACTTCGACAATCTATTAAGTGTGTATCTAGACGCCGTATTCTTCGCCCGCTTAGATGAGTTAGATTTTGCTCAAGAGGGCCATCGGGTAGAATTTGAGCAGATGGAAGACCCTACCTCAGACCTTGTCTATAAAGGGGTGGTATTTAACGAAATGAAAGGGGCCATGTCTTCCCCAGTTAGCCAGTTATGGCAGAAAATCAGCAAGCATTTATTCCCGACCAATACTTATCATTATAATAGTGGTGGTGAGCCATCTGAAATTACCAACTTATCTTATGAGCAATTAAAATCTTTTTACGCCAGTCACTATCACCCCAGTAACGCCATTTTCATGACCTTTGGCGATATGGATGTGAATGAGTTGCACGAAAAATTTGATAAGCAAGCCTTAGCCAAATTCGAGAAACAAGATCAGCAGTGGTCTGTGCCATTAGAGCAACGCCTTGCTGCGCCAATGCGTATTGAAGAATCTTATTCAGTTGAAACAGACGATACGGATGAGCTGACAGATAAAACCCACCATGTTATTGCCTGGTTATTAGGCGAATCAGCTAATTTAAAAGAGCAGCTGGAAGCTCATTTATTGTCCCAGTTATTACTCGACAATAGTGCCTCTCCATTACGTAAAGCCCTT
Organism: uncultured Oleispira sp.; assembly: GCA_913019965.1. GTDB lineage: Bacteria > Pseudomonadota > Gammaproteobacteria > Pseudomonadales > Oceanobacteraceae > Oleispira. The sequence goes on along the minus strand of CAJVZR010000002.1, from coordinate 44,214 downwards.
GAAAAATGTGAGTTTGCCACGGCACCTTCTCCTATGTGTGGTTTGGAAGACTCAAACCGTGAAATGAGCTTTATGTGCGGTGTTGAAGGCAGTAATGTTGCTGATGCTGATGCATTTGAACAGCTTGTATTTGAAGTTTTAAATGACGTTGCGGAAAAGGGTGTCGAGCAAGAAGAAATTGATTCTGTATTACACCAGTTAGAATTTCACCAGCGTGAAATCGGTGGTGATAGCCATCCTTATGGCATGCAATTAATCTTTAGTGGTATGAGCGCCGCAACTCATTATGGTGATCCGGTTGCCATGATTAATATAGAGCCTGCATTAGAAGCGTTAAAAGAAGATGTTAAAAATCCTGACTTTGTTCAGGGATTAGTGAAAAACTTATTACTCAGCAATCGCCATTTTATTCGTTTATCCCTGCGTCCAGATCGCGAACTAGGCGCTGAAGAATTACGCATCGAAAAAGATAAACTGGCGAAAATGAAAGCTGAGTTGAGTGAGCAAGATGCACAAAAGATCATTAAACAGTCGCTAGACTTGAAGGCGCGCCAGGAGCAAGAAGATGATAGCGAACTGCTTCCTTCGGTAGGTCTTGAAGATGTACCGGCTGAGATTAAATATCCAGAAGCTGACAGTGAAGATGTTCGTCAACAAGCCAAACTTGCGGATAATTTCGTTAGTTACAGCACCGGAACTAATGGCATTGTCTACCAACAGCTGATTACCAACTTACCCGCATTGAATGCGCAAGAGCTGCAGTTATTGCCATTATTAGGCTATACCTGGACTGAGGTTGGCGCGTCAGGCAATTATTTAGAACAGCAGCAAAAACAAGCGGCTTATTGTGGTGGAATTTCTAGTTATGCCAGTATCAAGCCGAAAGCATTAACAGCGGATAACCAGCAAGATGAAATGTTGGGGTATTATACTTTTTCAGCGAAAGCTCTTGCGAGTAATCAGCAAGACTTTAGTGAATTGGTTCGTGATACCGCAGTGAATGCCGATTTTTCCGATGCCGAACGAATTAATGAATTGGTTGAGCAAGTCAGTGCACGCCGTTTGCAAGGCATAACGGGTAATGGTCATGGTTTAGCCATGCAGGTTGCTGCCGCTCAAGTGAGCGAGCATGCGGCTATGATGAGCGATATTTCTGGCCTGCCACTGACTCAGCGCCTGAAGCAGGCTCAGCTAGCGAACTCGGATACTCGCGGCGAATTGATTGCGAAAGATCTGCAAGCTTTGCAGCAAAAAGTGATCAGTCAGCCAACGGAAGTCTTATTGATTCAAGATAAAGAGCAGTTGGCCAGCCATGCGCAATCAGCTTCTGCTTGGCAGCAAAATTATTCAGAATCCGCGTTTGAGATTGCTAAGGCCGATGCAAGTATTCTGGCCAGCAGTGCGCTGCATAATTATTGGATGGTTGATAGCCAGGTGAATTTCTGTGCGATGGCATTCCCTACGGTTAATCAACTACACCCTGATGCACCCGCATTAGCGGTCGCGGCAGGTATATTGCGTAATGGCTTCTTGCATACGGCCATTCGTGAGCAAGGTGGAGCCTACGGTGCTGGCGCAAGTCAGGATTCTAACTTGGGTATTTTTAAGTTTTATTCCTACCGTGATCCTCGCATCGAAGGAACGTTTGATGACTTTAATGGGTCTATCTCATGGATATTGAATGATGCAAAAGATGAGAGCTTAGTTGAGCAATCAATTTTAGGCATCATTGGCTCGATGGATCGTCCTAGCTCTCCAGCGGGTGAAGCTAAATTGATTCACCATGCATTGAAAGCAGGACGAACCCCAGAACGCCGTTTGGCGTATCGCCAAGGCCTATTAGCAGTTACCTTGGCTGATGTTAAACGAGTCATTGAGACTTACTTATTAGCCGGGAAAGGCAAAAAAGCAGTACTGGCACCTAAGGGCACAGCGGATATTGCAGAGAAATTAGGATTGAATGCAATCGAACTCTAGATTAGAATGATTCTCATCAAGATTTTGCGGCCGTAGGTGATTTAACCTGCGGCTTTTTATATTTACAGTAGGAAATTCCATGGAAATGTCTTGGCAGAAGACAGTTGCAGCTTTTTTAGTAACGTCAGGTTTGATCACCCTTCCTTATTTCGCAAACGCAAATAAAGATAATTTATCGACAGCCCGATCAGAAACGTCGAATGTGATTCAGCAAGGTGCGCAATCACAAAAGAAAGTTGATCAGCTTGATGATGAATACCAAGGTTTATTACAGGATTTTCGTACCACCAATGGCGAAATTGATCAGCTAACCCTTTATAACAAGCAGATGTCGGCGATTGTTAAAAACCAACAAGCTGAGATTAAAAAGATTGATCAGCAAATTCGTGATATTGAATTCACTGAACAAGGCATCTTGCCGCTAATGAGTCAGATGCTGGATTCCTTAGAGCAATTTAATCAATTGGATCTGCCTTTCTTGCAAAAAGAACGCGCAACTCGCCTAGCAAAACTGCGTGAATTGATGGTGCGTGCTGATATTACAATTTCTGAAAAATATCGCCGGGTATTAGAAGCTTTTCAAATTGAAGTGGAATATGGTCGCACTCTGGAAACTTATCGTGAGAAAGCAGACGATAATATCGTCTATGACTTCCTCCGAATCGGACGCACCGCGCTTTATCGTTTAACCCTTTCAGCGGACCATGCTTGGATATGGAACAAAGCTTCTTCACAATGGACTGCTTTAGATTCGTCCTTATTGCGTGATGTTCGTAAAGCCCAAGATGTTGCTCGTCAGACTGCGGCGCCGGAATTATTAACCCTGCCTTTGATTTCACCCCATGACTCCTTGCGTGTGTCTAAAGAAGGAGAGCAGTAATATGAATTTCTCTCAATTATCTGTCAGTTTTATTACGGTATCAGCATTAATATTTTCGCCACTGGCATCAAGTGAAGTGACGGCGACTGAAACCAAACCGACTGAAATAAAAAGTTTAGAAGGCCTGTTGCAACAGGTTGAACAGTTTCAAAAACAAGAAACTGAAATTAACCAGCAGCGTGAATCTCAATTTAAACAAAATAAACAAGATCAAAAGGCACTGCTAAGCAAAGCGAAAGCTGAATTAAAGGCTGAACAAAAAACAGCCGATGAATTAAAAGCTAGCTTTGATCTTAATGAAAAAAGTTTGGCACAAAAAGAAGACCAACTGCGATTACGCATTGGTAATCTTGGCGAAATGTTTGGCGTAGTGCGTCAGGTTGCTGATGACTTGAATGGTACCTTACATACCAGTTTAACCCGAGCTGAAAAACCAACTCGTGCGGCCGATTTAGACAAGCTTTCTCAAGCAAAAGAACTGCCTAATATTCAAGAGCTGCAATCTTTGTGGTTAACCCTGCAAGAAGAAATGACGTTAACAGGGCAAATAAGCCAGTTTAAAGCTCCGGTCGTGCAAAATGATGGCAGTGAAATTGAACAGCTTGTAACTCGAATTGGTGCGTTTAATGCGATTAATGATCAAGGTTATTTACGCTTTGATGAAGAAACTGGGCGCTTAATTTCAATGACCCGCCAGCCTGACCACGCGAACTTTATTGCAGATTTTCTTGAATCAGATAAAGAGCTAAACGCTATAGGAATAGACCCAACCCGCGGAGCGCTATTAGGCTTAGTGCTTTCGAATCCAGACCTTGTGGGTCGAATTAAACAAGGAGCTTTGGTAGGTTATATTATTATTGGTCTGGCGATTATTGGTTTAATGCTAGCGGCTTGGCGTTTAACCAGTTTGTTTTCGATCCGTAAAAAGGTCGAAGCTCAAATCGCTAACCTTGATCAGCCTAATAACAATAACCCGTTAGGGCGCGTATTAGGGACAGCAAAAGACTTGGAAGATTCTGATCAAGAATTGGAAACTTTGGAGTTGAAAATTGATGAAGCTATTTTAAAAGAAGTACCTCAACTAGAAAAAGCTCAATCTATGATCAAGTTATTTGCGGCCATCGCGCCGTTACTGGGTTTATTAGGTACCGTAACTGGCATGATCGCAACGTTCCAAGCCATTACCAACTTTGGTACTGGCGATCCTAAATTAATGGCGGGTGGTATTTCACAAGCCTTGATCACAACCGTACTCGGTTTAGTGGCAGCCATTCCATTGCTACTTTCTCATAACTTGGTCAGCGGGCAGAGTAAGCGTTTGGTGCAAATACTGGATGAGCAAGCGGCAGGATTGATTGCTACGGCAATGGAAGGGCGTAACTCTAAATCAGCTAATAAAGAAGGCTAATCATGCTAGCTTGGTTATTTGATTTTTTAGATCGTGGCGGCCCAGTACTGTATGTCATTTTAGTCGTCTGCGTTTTGTTATGGACCTTGATATTAGAACGCTTATGGTTCTTTTATCGGACTATGCCTGGACGGATAAAAAAATACCGCAAGAATTGGAATCATCGTAGCGAGCGGAACTCTTGGACCGCGCGCCAAATTAGGCGTTATATGATCAGTCAGTTCAAATTAGAAACTCAGACTTGGCTGTCTTTTATTACGCTGTTGATTGCGATTTGCCCTTTATTAGGGTTGCTCGGAACCGTGACCGGGATGATTAGTGTATTTGATGTATTGGCGATCACAGGGACGGGTAACGCCCGTGCGATGGCAGCAGGTATATCTAAAGCAACGTTGCCGACGATGGCGGGTTTATTAATAGCATTGACTGGCTTGTATTTTAAAGCGCGCTTTCAACGTTTAGCGCAACAAGGCCATCAAAGGCTCGCAGACATATTAATTACAGATTAGTGATTACGGATTAGGGTTGCTAATTAGCAGTAATGGATAAAATATATGAGTAGAAGACGACATACCGCCACAGAGACTGATGAGAGTGATATCGACATAACACCCATGTTGGATATTGTTTTTATCATGTTGATTTTCTTTATTGTGACGACCTCTTTTGTCAAAGAATCTGGCGTCACTGTCAGCCGCCCTAGTGCGGAAACTGCAGTGCAGCAAAAAGGCAGCAACATCTTGGTTGCGATTCGCCCAAATGGAGAAATCTGGATTGATCGACGCTCTATTGATGTTAGAGCTGTGCGCGCCAATATCGAACGCCTAAAAGCTGAAAATCCAGAAGGAGCCGTGATCATTCAGGCTGACGAATATTCCAATACGGGTTTATTGGTTAAGGTGATGGATCAAGTTCGGCTAGCAGGAGTGAGTAATATCTCAATTTCTGCTGAAGTTGCAGGAAGCTAGATTCTGATGAAATTGATATTAGCTTTCTTCTGCTCCATCTTCGTTACGGGCAGTATATTTGCCGTTATGAATGGCATGGTCAGTAGTGAAGGTGCTAAAAATGGCAACCGTGGTGAGCAGACGGTGATCGATTTTGTTCGGCTGAAGCAAGATAGTGAAAGTCGAATAAAACAACGAGAAAAGAAAGAGCCGCCAAAGCCTAAGAAGCCGCCAATGCCACCACAGCAAGCGGCGCAGCAAAATACACCGATGAAGCAGATCGCAATGCGTATGCCAAATATCAGCCCTGACTTATCGCTGGCGAATAAAAGCTTGCTAGGTGATGCTCAAGTCGGAATGGGCTTTGGTGATGGCGACGTGATTCCTTTGGTGCGAATGCCTGCTCAATATCCGAACAAGGCAAAGCGTCGGAATATTGAGGGTTTTGTGAAAGCACGTTTAGAAGTTAATGCCCAAGGTACGGTTGATTCAGTCGAAATTATCGATGCGAAACCTAAGGGTGTATTTGAACGTTCGGCTATTCGAGCCCTATACAAATATAAATTTAAGCCGCAGATGATTGATGGCAAAGCTCAGCCACAAACTGTGACTCAAACTCTAGAATATAGCTTGGATAAGGGCTGATATGTTAAGCCGTCTATTATTAGTTGTTAGCCTTTTTGTTTTCACTTCAGTGAATGCTTTTGCCGCGAATCAGTCGTTATCACCAAAGACTTATCAGGCTTTGAATGATATTCAAACGCTATTAATCGAAGAGAAATACTCTGAAGTTGAAGAAGGATTGAAAGAGTTAGAAGAAAATCTAACACCGGGTTTTGGCTTGGCCCTGACCTATCAAATTCATGCGCAATTATTTTTAGCGCAAGAAGATAGTGCTCAAGCCTTAGTTTTCTTCAATAAAGCCCTTGAACTAGAAGCCATGAAAGCCGTTCAGGCAGTATCACTGGCAACCAATGTTGCCCAACTCTATCTTGCGAGCAGTAACGTTGCTGGAGCAATAAAAGTATTGCAGCCTAGAATTGAAGCGGCAGAAGAAGAAAAGCCAGGATCAACCAACGCCATGGCTTTCATTACACTGGGCTCTGCTTTCCAGGTTAAACAGGATTTCATCAATGCCATTATCTGGTTGAAGCAAGGGATTGCTCGAGCTAAATCCCCACGAGAAAATTGGTTGCAGATGTTAATGGCCGCACATTATCAATTAAAGCAGTATCCGCAAGCGATCAGTGTATTGGATCAGTTGATCGCGATAAATGAAAGCAAAGAAGAATACTGGCTACAACAAGCCTCTTTGAATCAACTGCTGAATAGCCCTAAGGAAGCATTGAAAGTATTGCAGCTGGCTCATGTGCGAAATATCTTAGAAAAAGAAGATGGTTTAATAACTTTGGTGCAATTATTAATAACCCAAGGTGTGCCTGAGAGAGCGGGACGTACATTACATGACTTACTCAAGCAGGGAAAAATTGAATTAACTGAAGATAATTGGAAATTATTAGCTTCAGCTTGGCTACAAAGCCGAGAGCGTAAACAAGCCATCGTTGCATTTATAAAAGCGGCACAAATTTCTCTTGCCAGCGATAAAAAAGCGGCGGCGAAATTGTATTATCGTGCAGCGCAACTGCAGTTCGATGAGTCTGATTTTGTTGGCGCTATTACAAGTTATTCAGAATCCCGAAAACTCGGTATTAATGGTAAAAAAGCGGGAATGACCTTGCTGATGCAAGGCAATGCATATTTCGAACTTGAAGATTATGTCAACGCTAAGTTGTATTTCTCGAAGGCGCTTAAAGAACCAAACACGACCAATAGTGCCCGTGCTTGGTTAGATTATATGGAGCAGCTGGAGTTGTTCTAATCCGGCTAGCTTGTTTGAGTATTTTCTTCACGCAAAAGATTTACTAATCCCGCGACTTTCTCATTCCAAGTATGATGCTCTATCTTCAGTTGTTTGTTCTCTTCCGCTAGCTCGATATTCTTTTGTTTTTCTTCTTCTAATTCTAAGTTTAATAACTCCATTGTCTCTAGGGTCGATTGGATTTTTTCTTCTAATGTTACTAATAATTCTAAGCTCATGGTCTGCCTTACTCTAATGCGGATAGTTTAATATTGAAAATTGGATAATATATATACGAGATCGATATAAATAGGTAGTTAGTTTAACACCTGTTTAATTGGCAGTCGTATGCTTATTTTGTACAAAGGAATAACTCATAGCCGCACTATTGTAAGCGTGGTGTTCTGAAGACTATGAGTTATAGAATGAAGAGGCTAGGGGCTAGAGGCTAGCTAGATCAAAGTCAGACCAGATTGGTGCATGATCCGAAGGCTTTTCCATAGCGCGAATATCATAGCTAATGTCGGCGCTTGTACAGGCATCCGTTAATGCCGGAGTGGTTAGGATGTGATCTATGCGCAGTCCACGCTTAGGCTCGTCAGCAAAACCTTTTGAGCGGTAATCAAACCAGCTGAATTTATCATTGCTGGTTGGGTAATGTTTACGGTAAGTATCGGTTAAATTTCTCGATAGTAAATCTTGATACCATTCGCGTTCAATCGGTAAGAAAGAACATTTTTTAGTTTTTAGCCAGCGTTTACGGTTTGGCTCGCCAATACCAATATCCGTATCTTCTGGGGAAATATTCATATCCCCCATAATAAGAATGTTATCGGCATCTTTAAGTTCATTATCGATATAGCTATTCAGGTCGACATAGAATTTAGCTTTGGCTGGAAACTTGGTTTCGTGGGTTTCACTTTCACCTTGTGGGAAGTAACCATTAAGAACATCGATCGCTTTTCCATCAATCTCGTAACGACAATGAATTAAGCGTTTTTGATCGTCTTCACTATCGCCTGGAAAGCCTTTTTGTACGAATACCGGTTTAGTTTTTGAAACCAAGGCAACACCATAGTGGCTCTTCTGGCCGAAGTATTCGACGTGCCAGCCAATAGATTCAACATCGGCTATTGGAAACTGCTCGTCATGAACTTTCGTTTCTTGTAGGCCCATAACGTCTGGATCAAGTTGTTCTTTGATCGCTTCTAGCTGATGTTGACGTGCACGAATGCCATTAATATTGAAACTGATAAAACGAGCCATGATGCTCTCCTTAAAAACTTTAGCCGATTCTAACAGGTCAAAACCTTGATAACATCCGTTTGCCAGTAACATTGCTTTATCTGGATATAAGAACTGGGTAGGATGTGCGAATTATTTTTATAGTTCGGAATTTATTATGTGGCGCTTAATTGCAGTATCCATCATTTGGGCTTTTTCATTCGGGCTTATTAAAGGCAAGTTAACGGGTTTAGATTCAGGCTTAGTGGCGAGTATTCGTCTAATTTTATGTTTTTTATGCTTCGCCCCCTTCATATTTAAAATTGCTGAAGCCAAGATGCGAGGGCGCTTATTACTGCTGGGTATGGTGCAGTTTGGCATCATGTATTTAGCCTATATTCAGTCGTATCAGTATTTGCCAGGCTATCTGGTCGCGGTATTCACTATTTTCACCCCATTTTATGTTCTAGCGTTAAACTTAGTATTCGATGCCACTAGTCGAAAGGGGCGTACTTTAATATTGGCTTTGGCAGCGGTTGTGATCAGCATTATTGGCGCGGCTGTGATTGTATTTAAAGCTCCAGGGCAAGAAGAATATATTATTGGCTTCTTAATACTGCAATTGGCGAATATCTCATTTGCCATTGGTCAGTGGAACTATCAGCGCTGGGCAGGAGAAGAGTCGCATGCGGGTAACATGGCTTGGATGTATTTAGGCGCCGCGACTTTTGCCAGTTTAATGAGTTTTCCGCAATTGGAATGGTCGACAATATCGATTTCAAATGAGCAGGTATTGGTCTTACTTTATTTGGGAGTTATTGCTTCTGGCTTATGTTTCTATCTGTGGAATAGCGGCAGTAAGCAAGTAGCGCCCGCGACATTGGCGGTGATGAATAATGGCTATATTCCAGTGGCTGTTATTGCATCGATCGTACTCTTTTCTGAAGAAGCTGATCTAGGTCGCCTCATGATTGGAGGCGTCTTGATTTTGCTATCTGTGTTTGTTTCTTACCGAAGTACTGCTGATCTTTCGAAAGCATGATCGTAATATGATCAGCTGATTACTTTTTTATTGAATTGGCCATCAAATTAACCGTTAGAACTGTTAATATTGGCCTAATTAATAATCATAATTTACAGAATCTATTTTTATGAATCATTCTTCACGTTTGTTGTTATCTCTAACCATCTCTTCGGTGAGTTTATCTCTTACATCAGTACAGGTCAGTGCAGCTGATGATTTTGAGCTAGATGCTCAGGTTGTTAGCGGCAGTTTATATTCTGACCCCGTGGCGGCCGCTGCATTTAATGTCACTGTATTAGAGCAATCAGATTTACAGCAACTGCCCGTTAATAATGTCATTGATGCCCTTGAGTATGTATCCGGAATTGATGTACGTAAGCGTGGTATTTCAGGAGTGCAGGCTGATGTCGGTATTCGTGGTAGCACTTATGAACAAACCTTAGTTTTGCTTGATGGCGTTCGTATGAATGACCCGCAAACAGGGCATCATAACTTTGATTTACCCATCGCTTTTGAAGATATTGAGCGCATAGAAATTGTTAAAGGCCCTGGTGCGGCCCAATACGGTCCAAGCTCTAACGGTGGCGTTATCAATGTTGTTAGTCGAAAAGAAATTACAACTGAAACTGGCCGTAAAGCGAAAGTAAATGTGCAGCGTGGTAGCTATGATTATGAGCGCTATGCATTAAGTTTGGCTAAAACAGAAGGTGAATACAGCCAGTTCTTGAGTGGTTATCACTCCGCAGCGGATACCTATATTCGTGATGAAGCACTGGACTCTCGACAGGGACAGGGTAGCTATCGCGTTGTTCATCAGGGGGAAAAGACAACGACTCAAGTAGCTTTTGGTTATGTCGAAAAAGATTTTGGCGCTTATCGTTTTTACGTGCCTACCGAAGCCGCATCAACAGAGAGCACTTCTCAGCGTCACGCTTATGGTATTCACCAGTATCGCTTAAATAATGGTGGTCAGATTGAAGCAAGCCTAAACTGGCGCAATCATTTTGATTCGTTCAAATATTTACCAACTTCTTCTGCTTCAGAGCATGAAACAGAAGCTTTACAGTCACGACTGGTCTTTTCTCAAGGCGCATTAATTACAGGCCTTGAGTACAATCAAGAAAATATGGACAGTAATCGTGATGGTCAGCAAGGTCGTCATTTTTCCAGTATGTTTGCCAACTATAAAAAGATGGTCGGGAATAATATTAGCTTAACGGGGAATGTCTCTTATCTGGATTACGATAGTGAAAAACAGCATTGGCTACCTGTTGTCGGCATTGATGCTTTGATTTCAGAGAATGTAGAAGTCTATGCAAATGCCGGACAATCGGTAAGAACCCCTACATTAAATGATCTATATCTCAATATGTCGAGTAATATGGGGAGTTCAGACCTCAAATTAGAATCAACCGATAGTGCAGAAATCGGTGCTCGGTTATATTCAAGTGATATCAATATGACAGTAAGCGTATTCTTCAAAGATACTAAGGACGCTATTGACTTCACTAAAACTCAAGCAGAAGTTGATGGATCACTCGCTTACATCGCCCGCAATTACGGCGATAACGAAACTAAAGGTTTTGATGTCGAGTTTGATGCTTCTGCTTTCGCTGCGGTTCGCTTAGGTATGAATACTCTAAAATTAACCCATACCCGTTTAATTCAAACCATTGAAACGGATTTGGCGGTATTGAAAAATACCGACGGCCAATTAGAGAACCAAACAGCCTTACATGCAGGGTTCGATTTCTACAATAATTACTCGTTATTAACGACATATAAATATGAAAGCCGATTTAATAGCAGTGATTATGAAATCCTCGATTTACGCTTGGCATATGACGATGGCAATTTAACCGTCGCTCTTGAAGGCTCTAATTTATTGGATGCTGAATACGTAGATGCCGGTTTTGTTGAGGTTGCAGGACCAGCAATTATTTTAGAGCTTGGATATCAGCTGTAATGGTTAATATTATTATTGCTGATTATTATCATGCCAATGATGCTGAGGCCGTGGTTGAGCTAATGAATCATTATGCTCTTGATCAAATGGGCGGTGGTGAAGCTTTGGCCGATTCAGTTAAAGCTGAGCTGGTTCCTGGCCTTGCCAATGTATCAGGAGCTTTTACTGTACTTGCTATGGTGAATGAAAAACCTGCGGGACTTATTAATTGCTTTATGGGTTTTTCAACTTTTAAGGCCAAACCGTTAATTAATATTCATGATGTGATTGTGCATGAAGATTTTCGCGGTCTGAAGCTAAGTCAATTGATGTTAGATAAAGTTGAGGAGGTCGCACGCCAGCGTGGTTGCTGTAAGTTGACTTTAGAAGTGCTTGAAGGCAATAAAGTCGCGCAGAATGCGTATATGAAGTTTGGCTTCGCGGGTTATGCGCTAGATCCTGAAATGGGCAGTGCGATGTTCTGGCAGAAAGCGCTGTAGCCTGATTGGCAAAAAAGTAGTTGAACCACAGAGAAGAGCTTTTGCTTTCCTCTGTGGTTAATCAATTTTTAATCTTGTTTCTTTTCTAGCTCGCTATTCTCAGCCTTTTGGGCTGCTTCGAAAGCGGCTTTTTTCTCGGCTTTTTTATCGATCATTTTAGGTTGTTCTTCTAAATACACTTTTATATTTGCCATGCCCTGTTTATTCAGGTGGTGAGCATGGATTTTACTCATGGTGCCTTTTTGGCAGTAGAGCAAATATGTTTGATCTTCTTTGAGTTCAATCTTGCGCGTTTCAATTTCATAAAACGGCATATTAATAATGTCGTTATGGTTCAGCTCAAGTGGGGCATCTTCAGCTTCATTGGGGTGGCGAATGTCGACGACGATATCCGACGGTGAAGGCAGAGTCACACAAGCTACTTCTAGTGCATCATTTTCTTCTTTAACGAGAGTGCTGATAAATTGGTGAGTCGCATCTTCAACGGCTTTATCCAGTACCGCTAAATCAAACTTGGCTTCTTCTGCTAAAACTTTTGGCATTTTAGCTTCAGTGGTGGGCTTTACTGAAATAACACCACAATATTCAGGCATGGTAGCCGCAAAGGCTTCAGTTCCAATCTGGCGAGAAATACTGATGATCTCTGGTTTGTCCATCACCACAAGTGGACGCAGCACTAGTTTGTCGGTTACTTTATCGATGACGGCAAGGTTAGTTAAAGTCTGGCTTGAAACCTGAGCAATGGATTCACCGGTAACGAAAGTTTCTAGGTTGATCATTTCGGCAACTTGATCAGCTGCTCGATACATCATGCGCTTTAGGATAACTCCCATATGACCATCTTCGACATTTTCTAAAATTTCTTTTACTACACCATCAAAAGGAACGCTGATAAAGCGAGCCTTATGCGAGGCGCCGTATTTATCCCAAAGGTAATAAGCGACTTGTTTTACACCAACTTCATGAGCGCTACCGCCTAGGTTGAAGAAACAATAGTGGGTTTTAAGGCCACGCTTCATCATCATATAGCTAGCGACTGTGCTATCGAAACCACCAGAGATCAGTGACAAGGTATCACCTTGAGTGCCTAGTGGATAACCACCAATGCCAACGAAGCGGTTTTTAATGGCAAATAAGCTTTGGTCTTTGATTTCAACTTGAACGGTTACATCAGGGTTTTTAAGTTTAACTCCAATAGCATTCGTTTCTTTTAATAAGCCCCCGCCAATATAGCGTTCTGCTTCGTTACTATTGTATTCGTGAGTACCTCGACGTTTTACGCGGACGCAGAAAGTCTTGCCAGCAAGCGACGGGCCGTTAACGGTTTTAATGATCTGGAAAGCATCATCTAAAGTATCAAAATCGTGTTCTTCAATTTCGTAGGAGAAAGCGATGCCTGGGGTATGGGTAAGAATGTCGATCATAGCGCGACGTATGGTGGCATCTTCACTATTGATATTAACGTATAGGTTGTCCCATTGCCCTTGAACATCCGCTTTAAAGCCATTGCGATTAACCAAGTTACGTACGTTCATCTGCAGCTGTTTCACAAAACGCTTACGAACAGGGCGGCTTTTCATGATGATTTCTGGGAAATATTTGGCGACAAACTTCATAGCAGACTCTTAATTGCAGATGCTTAACGGATAAGGATCTAAAGGAATAATAATTTGGCAAGATTATACGACATTCTAGCGTGATTAGTCAGGCGCTGAGATGAAAATCAGCATGTGAAGAATGTCACCTTTATAAGACTCAGCGGGCCATAGCCTCATACTATCTTCTTATTTTGGAATGATTATCGTTTGTTAAGTGTCTTTGACGCATTAATGTCATATTAGGTCGTCAGACTGAAGTTGAAAGAAGGATTTATTAATAAGATGTCATGGAGTATGAGATGAAAAGCAGTAATGAAGGAAAAGTTGCTTTAGTTACCGGTGGGACTGGTGGTATTGGTGGTGAGATCTGTAAAGCACTTGTCGATGAGGGTTACCAAGTAATAGCTGGTTATTATTCCGGGGGTAAGCACGATAAGGCTCAGCAATGGCAGATTGAAATGGGTAAAGCAGGCTACGATATCGCGTTGGCTTATGGCAATATTCGTGACTGGGAATCTTGCCAAGAATGCATTGAAGGCATAAATAAAGAATTTGGCAGTATAGATGTTCTAGTCAATAACGGCGGTATTACACAGGACACGACCGTTAAGCGCATGACGCCTCAGCAATGGGATGATGTCATCGCCACCAACTTAACCAGTGTTTTTTATATGACGCGTCTTGTTATTAATAGCATGCTGGAAAAGGGGTTTGGTCGAGTTATTAATATATCTTCGGTGAATGCGCAAAAAGGCCAGTTCGGTCAGGCAAATTATTCGGCGGCTAAAGCAGGCATGCATGGCTTTACTAAAGCGGTTGCACAAGAAGTCGCTGCTAAAGGTATTACCGTTAATACGGTTTCACCGGGTTATACAGAGACATCAATGATCAAGGCTGTGCCTGAAGAAATTCGCCAGCAAATTCTTACGGGTATTCCCGTTGGCCGCTTTGGTCAGCCTGAAGAAATTGCGCGAGTCGTAACCTTCCTAGCGTCTGAAGACTCTGGTTTTATTACCGGTACGGATATTTCAGCTAATGGCGGCCAGTATATGCACTAGTCGTATTTCTGGCAAAGCTAGTATTTTAGCTTTTGCCAGGCCTTGTGCCATTTATCATCCTCAGCGTGCTGATAAATGGCCGTAGTTTCAATTTTCTCATGACGTGCAGAGCGCGTTAAGTACTTCAGTTCAATGCCTGCATCATCCCCGTGTGTTACCGAGGTGTGTCGAAACCAGTGAGTTGAAGCTTTTTCTAATGTCGCGGCTTGAATTGGATTATCTAGTCTAATAGTTTCAGCTGCCTCCTTAACCACTGACTTAACTTGTCGATATACCATGTTCGCACTGATGCTTTTAGTGCCATTAATGCTGCGCAGAAGAGGTGATGAATCATCTTCTTCAGGTAGTTCCGTTAATCCTAGGTGTGTACGATATAGCATGAGTGCAGCCAGCATCTCATCGCCGACGGGTACCTTTCCTTGTTTTTCGCCTTTACCTAAGACAAACCACCACCATTGGCCACGATATAGGCGGAAGCTGTTCATGCTATGACTGCTGACCTCGCTGACTCGGGGGGCCATTAGGTAGAGTAGGTGAAATAGAAACTGATTTCGCTGGTAGTGGTTTATCTGCTTAGGGGTTTCTTGAGGCTGTTGATTTAAGTGTATTTTCAACAGCTGCCAGGTCTTATGATCTAAATAGCGCTGTTGACTAATTGCTTGGTCTGCTTGTGGCTGAAGTTTACGTTTCCGACGACGAATTAACGATAATGGATTGCCCGCAAGATAACCTGCATCCACTAGGTAGCTGAATAGGGCGTTAATGATAATGAGCCCTTGGCGCTGACTGCCTTGGCTAAGCGGTCCTTTAAAGGGCCGCCAATGTAAACTGCCTCTTTCTGCTCTGGGTCCGCACCAGATTTGACTGGGTTGAGGGTTAGCAAGGAACTCTTGGTAGAGTTGAAAATCCTCACGACCTAAATCTGATAGGGCTTTTTGTCTCTGGTTGATTGCCCACAAAAGTAGTCTTTCGGCTTCTTTGCGGTAATTACGCAAGGTTTGCGGGGAGTCGTAGAACTCATTAAGCCAGCACTGTATTGCCTGCCAGTCGGTATTAGCGCTGATCTGACAGTGTTTGCTGTCGTAGCGGTTGCTGCCTTGATTGCCATCTAAGTGGGCTGGCAGCTGCATGGATTCAAAAGGCAGAATAGTGGTTGGTTTTGAGTTGTTAGTCAGCATGGTCTCTCGGCGAAAAGACAAAGGAGTTTATTTATCTTGCAGTCATTCTATCATTGCATCCCAATAAATTCATGATAATAGAGTTAATCATGAATTTATATTGAGGCAATTCAATAATGTATGGTTAACTGTACACATCTTACCTTACAATATGATTGCTTAGAGTATATTATGGCTTTAGATCCCTGTATTTGCGCTAAAAGCCAAGGTTTACCGTTATGAGTATGAAAAAAGCGACTCCCAAGGCAGTATTTGAGGCCTGTCAGCAATTGTCACTGTCTATGGAGGAGGGTGAGAGCTGGAATCGTGATGATGTTCGTCATTTAGTAGGCGGTGGTAGTTATGCGGTAATCGACCCTCTGATTAAGGCTTGGCGAAATCTTCAGCCGGTACGTGAGGTTGCTCCAAGCATTCCTAGTGAATTATTGATTCAAGTAGCGAGCCTGCTAGAACAGCAGGTTTCAGGTTATATCGCAGAAGTTGAGCAGCGTGATGAGCAGCGAGAGTTCTTTTTTCGGCAGGCGGGAGAGGAGTTGGCGAGCAATCTGCAAGCTGTTGAAGATGCTTTAACATCCGATTTGGAGCTAGCCCAGCAAGCAAAGCATGAGTTAGATGCTGAGTGTTCACGCTTGGAAGCGGAATTAAGCCTGTCCCAACAAGAAGGTTATGGCTTAGCATTAAAGCTAGAGCTGATGGAGAAAGAGCTAGTGCAGGCAAATCAAAGATTGAGTTCTGAAAAGGAGCGTTATGATCGAATTATTGATCAAGCAAATAAAGATAAAGAATCACTTCAAGTTCGCTTGTCAGAGCAAAATGTCCAAGCAATTGCAGATTGTAAACTGGATTATCAGCAGCAATTGGCTGCTCAAAAATCGCAATTACTTAATGCTGCTGAGTTGTCTGAAAACCGATTGATGCGCTTATTGGATCAGGCTAGAGTTGAGATGAAAGAGCTGCAGCAGTCTTGCGAGGGTAAGCTGGACGCTGGTAGTCGGCAGCAGCAGCAGGATAAGGCGGGCTTAAATAAACAAAAGCTTGAAATTAATGTTCTTGAATCTGAGCTCAAGTTACTAAAGCAGGGGGTAGAGCAGCAAGTGCTTGAGCATGAATCGCTGCTTTTGTTGGCAAATAACGAAGTTACTGCATTGCGGGATCAGTTATTGCAGCAGCGGAGTCAGGGAGTGCAAGAAGACAAATCAGACCTTCAAGCCATCAAAGACTCCATACTCACATTACAAAACCAGCTACAGCAGAGAAAGTAAATTACGCTTCTTGAGTGCTTATAAATAGCCAGAGTCAGAATACTAATCGGGCTTTATCTTCTTGTGTTTAGCACTTGCGTGACGCTCTCTCATTTCGGTATCAATATACCGGTCGGTGGTTGCCATGCTTGCGTGACCGGCATCATCACGAACGTGTTCTTTGGGTCTGTGTTTTACATCTTCTGATATGCCGGTATGTCTCAGCCAGTGAACGGTTGCCGCCTTTAGTTCTAATGCTTCTTCTTTTAAACCTTGCTCACGCATACGCTGATAAGCCTGGTCGAAGCAATCTTGTACGATGAAGCGAATTTGGCGAGTGCTGGTAACAGGTCCTTTTCCTTTAATCTTAGAGATCATAGGGGTCGGCTCACTGATGTGGGGCAGAGCGGATAAGCCTAAATAAGTGCGATAACGCTTTAGGGCGCTGAGCATTTCATCAGATACCGTCACCATTCTTACCTTGTTGCCTTTACCTGTGACTTGTAGCCACCAGTTGTTATCGGCATCGGCTCGGAAGTCCCCCATCGTCGGGGTTGAGCGTTCGTCGGCAACCAGCTCTGAAATTCGCAAATACATGGCAAATAAACAATTCATAATGAATAAACTGCGCTCATGTTGCTTGGGTTCTTTGGCGGCATTTAATTCCGCGGTTTCGATCACAAAGTCCCACTGTAGGTTTGATATCCTGCGGATGGGTTCTTTGTAAGCGTGGGATTGCAGATATTTGCTCTTTTGTCTGATAAGAGCCACAGGATTTAACTCACCATAATCTTCTTGTAACAAATAATTAAAGAAGGTCGATAGGATTGAGAAGATTGCCTGTAAGCTTTTTTGCGATAGCTTAAATTGCTTGTTATCGGCACTTCGGCCTAATTTGCTTTCAATCTTCGTAACCTGGCTAACAAAAGGGCGCCAATCATTGTTTACCACGCGTAGCCCTTGGCTGTTTTTAAAGCGTGAGACTTGCTTTGTGCCAATCCAGTTAATGGGAGGGTGTTGGCAGAATTCTAAATACTCTTCAATATCTAAGCGCCTTAGCTCCGTGATAGTTTTATCCTGTACAAACCATGACCACTGCAGTAAGCGTTCAACTTCTCGGCGGTAGCTATTAAAAGTGGCTTGGCTGCCGTTGTAGCTCTGTAAGAATGTAAGGCAATGGTACAGGTCTTCTTTGCTTTCCGCTTTTTGGTTGATGGCGGATGCGAGTCCTGAATTAACTTTTTTTTGCCTAGCATGGATAGTATCGGCTTCTTTGAATGGACTGCTCAGATATTGAAGGTTGTCGAACATGGGGATGGGCGAGCTAAGAAATGGATTCATTGGATTGAGTTTAATAGCTTCTTGATTAATGATGGTTAGTGTATTGAATATGGTCTCATAATTATCGGAAATAACAAGGTGTTTAATTACGTTATTCTGATAGGAGCTCGATGGTTTTTCAGCCAAGGATAAGTGATTCCTAAGCCGGTTTTAGTTTAATTTGTTAGCTAGAAAAATAAAGGATGAATGACTGTTGATTGTGAGTTGATGAGAGAAATCCTATTAAAAATGAGCAAGATGGATTGTTTGTGTGGTGGTATTTAGCTTAACAATTAGCTTAACAATTAGCTTAACAATTAGCTTAACAAAAGACATTGTTATCGACATTCCAGGCTGGACTATCAGTAATTATAGAAAATTCATACCTTCGATTCATGATCGTATAGTAGTTGTGGTTGGCGGTTAAGTTTAGGATCCTAATTATGGTTATTAGTATTATCTAAAGCTATTAAAAGCTTTAAGTAAGTCTCACAACATATTGTTATATAAAGATATAATGCATTAATTAATTGTGTTCGTAGTAGACGATATTGGTTGGGATAAAGACGCGTTGTTGTGAAGTATCGGTTCATATTACTAGTATTGCATTATTCCGATAATAACAATTATCGGAATTATAAGTAGTGTCCAGTTCTCTTTCTTAAGGATTGGTCTTGCCGAACTCTTTAATCGTCTGATGATGTGTTTAGCTAATTTGAATTGGTGTATTAGAGAAATTATAGTGTAACTCTGTTGAGTATTTAGGATGTATCTTGAGTGTTGTATCTTAAGAAGTAACCTATGAAGTATTTGAGCTTATTCAGCAAGAAGCTTATGTATGCCCCTATTGAATGTTCAGGTTAACGATCTATATAAGGCGTAAATATTATCGGATTTATTGAGGCGCTAAAAGTTGAGATTTATTGAGGAAGCAAATACTGAATGCTGCACTTTTTAGTAAGGTGTTAATCGTGTTCGATGAACGCCTGAAACTGAGTTTCTAGCTTTGAATATTCATCAGCTAGATTTTGATGAAGTATTTGTGCCTGCTTCCAATCACCCTCTTTAACCGTTTTAAGTAATTCAGCGCACAGGTTTTCTAGATGCCGGGTGCAAAAATTTGAAGAAGTTCCTTTTAGTGAATGAATTGGAATATAAGTCATCTCATAATCTTGCTGCTCTATGCCATGTAGTGCTTGCTCAAGCTGTAAAGGAGTATCTCGTAGGAACAAGGTCGCAAGTTTTTCGATGAGCGCTCTTGATCCGCCCATACGACTAATGGTTCGGCTTTGGTCCCATGTTGATTCCGCTGAGTATTCTAATTTAGGATTTCCCATATGCGCTCTTAAAGTAACTAAATGGCCTGTCTTTATAGACTAGCCCAATAAAACCAATGATCGAGGTCTCGATAATACGAATATTTACCTATGATTAATGAATAACAAGCTTATATCCCCTGTCTTTGCTGCGGCGCATCCTTTAAAATGCGCGCATAATTTTTAAGGTTTTGGAGTAAATGGCGCATGTTTGAAGTTGGTCAGCGTTGGATCAGTGATACGGAGTCCGATTTAGGCCTAGGGATGGTCCAAGAAGTTGATTTTCGCCAGGTGGCGATTCTATACCCAGCAGCGGAAGAAGTTAGGCGTTATGCCAAGGATCAAGCCCCTCTTACACGCATCAAGTTTGATGTCGAAGATACGGTAACTTTAGAAGACGGTAGCTCACTTACCATCACTGAAGTTCAAGAAATGAACGGAATATTGTTTTATGGTGATGCTGACCGCATTCTTCCTGAAACACAGCTAAGTGGTCATATCCAATTGAGCCAAGCTTCTGAGCGTTTATTGGCCGGCCAGGTCGATAATAGTAAGGCTTATGAATTACGTTTACGTGCTCTACAGATGAAGAGCAAATTAGAAGAGCGTAAACACTATGGTCTTGTTGGCTCCCGAACTACCCTTTTACCTCATCAGCTATTTATTGCGAACGAAGTCTCTAGTCGAGAAGCGCCTCGGGTTTTATTAGCAGATGAAGTGGGTTTGGGTAAAACCATTGAAGCGGGCATGATCATGCATCGCTTACTTCTTAATGAGCGCATTGAACGAGTTTTAGTGTTATTGCCGGAAGCGTTAACTCATCAGTGGTTGGTTGAAATGGTACGTCGTTTCAATTTACGCTTTAGCGTTTTAGACGAAGGCCGTTGCCTAGCGCTTGAAGATCAAGAAGATGGTGGCAATCCGTATTTACAACAACAACTGGTTCTAGCACCTTTAAGCTCTATTGCTGGTGACCCTAAACGTCGCGAACAAGTTTTATCGGCGGGCTGGGATATGGTTGTGGTCGATGAGGCGCATCACCTTGAGTGGTCACCACAGTCTCATGATGAAGGCTATGGACTCGTTGAATCCTTGGCGCATCAGTGCCCAGGCTTATTATTGCTTACTGCAACGCCAGAGCAATTGGGTATGGAAGGTCATTTTGCCCGTCTACGTTTATTAGACCCTGAGCGTTTCCACAATCTAGAAGAGTTCATTCAAGAGCAGTCTCAGTTCCAGCCTGTGGCTGCTGCAGCGCAGACGCTATTATCAGGCAATGAGCTAAATCAAACTGAGCGTGATGCATTACAAGCGCTATTGAACCAAGAGATTCCTGCTCAACCAGATGCTGAGCAAGCTCAGGCTTGGATTAAGCAGTTAATTGATCAGCACGGTACGGGTCGGGTTTTATTCCGAAATACTCGTAGCGCGATGGAAGGTTTCCCAAATCGAGAGGTGATTGCTCAGCCATTTATGTTGCCAGAGGCTTATCAAGCACAAGCTGGCATGGAAGGTTTATACCCAGAGCGTCAAGTTGATGACTGGGAGAGCATAGATCCACGCATTGATTGGATTAATGAGCTGATTAAGGCCAATAAAGGTGAGAAATTCTTATTAATTACTCACCAGCAGAAAACCGTTTTACAAATCGAACGCGCGTTGTGGGAAAAGTACGGTACTCAGTGTGCCGTGTTCCATGAAGATATGGACATTATTGAGCGTGACCGCGCGGCTGCGTATTTTGCCGAGCAAGAAGGTGGCGCTCAGATTTTATTGTGTAGTGAAATAGGAAGTGAAGGACGAAACTTCCAATTTGCTCGTCATTTAGTTTTGTTTGATCTGCCGGATAATTGCGATCTCATTGAGCAGCGAATTGGTCGCCTTGATCGAATTGGTCAAAAATTCGATATTCAGTTGCATATCCCCTACTTTGAAGGTCATGCTTCAGAGCGTTTATTTGAACTGTTAAACCAAGGGGTGGATGTATTTAGTCATCCTAACCCGCTGGCTCAATCATTATTAAATCATCACCACAGTGAAATGGTTGACGCTTTAGAAAGTACTGATAACTCTGTTTTGCATAAGCTGGTTGATACGCTGATTCCTGAGCGTGAAAAGCAGCAACAAGAATTAGAGCAAGGTCGAGACCGTTTATTAGAGTTACAGTCATGCGACCCAGATAAGTCAAAAGCCTTGATGGATGAAATTCTCGCGGATGACATGCTGGATCAAGCGGTATTACCGAGCTTCTTAGAGCAAATGTGTGATGTTTACGGCATTATTCAGCAGGATCATAGCCATCACTGCTTTATCTTGCGCCCTGGGGACCACATGTTAACCAGCTACTTCCCTCACCTACCGGAAGACGGCTTAACCTATACTTGTCGCCGCGATGTGGCGGTTGCCCGTGACGATGTGCAGTTCTTCACTTGGGAGCACCCGTTAGTAGTAGGTGCTTTGGATTTAATCTTGTCTGAAGAGCACGGTAACTCGAATGTGGCTTATGTTGAGAATCATAATTTCTCAACCGGTGACTTTTACTTCCAAGCCCAATATACCTTGGATTGCCAAGCACCAAAGGCATTACAAATTCAGCGTTATCTACCTGCAGAAGGTCTACACATTGCTGTGGATCCCGATGGTCAGGTTGATTTCTTTGAACCTGATTACCTAGACTTCCCTGAAGATTTAAAGCGTTCAACAGCTTCAGGCTTAGTGAAGCGTGTAGAGTCAGGCATTAAGAAAGCCTTGAAAGTCGCTAAAGACGCTGCAGAGGCGCAATTACCGACTCAGTTATCTCGTGGCGCGCATCGCATGGCAACTGAGTTAGATGGTGAGATTTCACGTTTACAGGAATTACAGAAAACCAATCGTAATATCCGCGATAGTGAAATCGAGTTATTGCAGCAAAAGAAAGCAGACCTTCAGCAAGCGATTAGCACCGCGAACTATAAAATGGATAATATCCGTATTGTATTCTGTGGGTAAAAAGCGCTGCTTCGCAGCCCAGTGAGCGACTGTACATGGATGTACAGGCCGGAAGGCACTCCAGGGATGGAACATTTGATTGCTATTCTCTATCTAAGAACCCTTATCAAATCTGCTGCCAAGCTTACTAAGCGCTGCATTAGGTAATTCCTTTCCGGGGACGCGGTAAATACGCCGCTTCGCTCTCCCTGTACGCTCTCCACAGCTCCTGCTGCGGGAAGCCCCAAAAACAAATCACCTAATGCATCACCACAGACAATTATTTAGATTATAAAAGCAGATGCTTTGGTTTGCTTGAATCTAAGACCTAGCACTGCGCATAGTCACAAACTCTTCAGCCGACGTTGGGTGAATCCCAATCGTTGCATTAAAATCAGCCTTAGTTGCGCCAGCGGTTATCGCCACAGCAATCCCCTGTACGGTTTCTCCTGCGTCATGGCCTACCATGTGGGCACCAATCACCTTGTCATCGGCTTTATTAACAATTAGCTTCATCAAGGTGCGTTCATTCATTCCAGAGATCGTATGTTTTAGTGGTTTAAAGTTCGATTCATACACATCAAAATCGATCCCTTTCGCTTTACATTGATCTTCAGTTAACCCAACTGTGCCGATATTAGGCTGACAGAAAACCGCTGTCGGAATGTTGTCGTAGTTCATTGGTACGGTATCGCCATGATACATGTGGGCTAAGAATTTCATCCCTTGGGCGAGCGCTATTGGCGTTAATTGAGGTGTGCCGATAACGTCCCCTAAGGCGTAAACAGAAGGTAGACTCGATTTGAAGAAATCATCTACCTTGATGGTGCCATTGTTATTTAATTCGATGCCAAGCTTCTCTAGATTCAAACCATCTGTCATTGGGCGACGGCCTGTTGCATAAAGAATGAGATCAACTTCTTGCTGCTCGTTATTGGTATAGAAAACCAATAGTGAGCCATCGGCTTGCTTTTCTATACGCTCAATTTCAGTTTCTGGACGGATATTCACGCCCTTCTCTTGCATTTGACCTTGAACGAAAGCTCGAATATCTTCATCAAAACCGCGTAGTACTAAGCCTTTTCGACACGCTAGGGTTGTTTCTGCGCCTAGCCCATTAAAGATACCGGCGAATTCTACGGCGATATAGCCAGCGCCTACGACGAGAGCACGTTTAGGAAAGTCTTCATCAGCTAGGTTAAATACTTCATTAGAAGTAATAGCGTGCTCGGCCCCTGGAACGTCGGGCTTGAAGGGCCAGCTACCCGTCGCTATTAAGACAGTTTCGGCACTGATATCTTGTTCACTACCATCTTGCCCTTGTACATGCACAGTATTCGCATCGACTAAGCTACCTGTGCCGTTGAAGATGGTTGCCCCTGGGCCGGTCAGTAAATTCTCATAAATACCGTTTAAACGGGAGATCTCATTAGTCTTGTTATCGCGCAGTGTTGGCCAATGGAAGCCATTAATCTGGCCATCGATACCAAAACCTTTGGCTTCTTCCATTTTTTCGCTGTATTCCGACGCATAGACAAACATTTTCTTCGGTACGCAGCCGACGTTCACACAGGTGCCGCCTAAATAACGGTTCTCTATAATAGCGACCTTCTTACCTTGCGCTGCCGCCATGCGCGCTGAACGTACACCACCCGAACCGGCACCAATAACGACAAGATCAAAATGTTGTAATTCTGTATTCAAAATGGATTCTCCAAAAGCGTCAGGCTTTAAATAAGAAGGTATAAAAAAAGCCCTTGCGGGCTTAATTGTGATGACTGAAGTTTAGTCGAGTTTATCTAATACTTTAAATAAGCTTTATTAATCGGGTTGATGAATAAATACTATTTAAACCGTCAGTTACAGCCTTTGGCTATTTAAACAAAGTACCGCGTAGATCTACTCGGCCAGACTTTTCACTTCGGTCGACATTAATTTGTTTGATTTGGATGCCGTGTTTTTGATTAAGTTCCTCTAACCAGCGAATCGCATCATCAAATACCGCATCTTCTAACCAGATACGCAAACCATCACCATCTGGCTCAAAACGCTTTAGGTTAATGTTTGAGCGTTTGGCTTGTTGAGTTACTAATGACAAGATTGGACCATTACTCGAACTGCTTCTTGCTTGGCCTTGGAACTTATGAGCATTACTGGCTAATAATTCGTAGGTTGAAAGGCTTTTATCAAGCTTACCTTGATAAAGACTCTGCTTGGCTAAAAAGGGTTGTACGAATAATACGATAATTAAACAAAAAACGATGAAGGCTGATACTGCCTTGATGATTTTCTGGTCGCGCCCATTTTGACTGGCATACCAAAGATTGAAACTGACTATAGGAGGAAGCTGTGAAAACTTTCGTCGCCCTACTTGCCAATTGTTAGCGATTTGTTGCTGTAACTTGCTCATGCTGCGGCTCCAATTTTCAATCGACCTTTCACACCTTTATCATCGTTAGTAGCTTGAGCAATCTCGACACTCAGACCTTGCTGTTCTAGAGCAGATTTATAGCTTTGTAATTGCGCTAAGGTTTTTGAGGTTAAATCGATTACCAGTTGGTTTTGACGATCGTTAAAGCGGAAGCTCTGCCATTGAATGGTTTGCTTCAAGTTTTCTTGTTGCAAGGCTTTACTGGCTTGCTGCAACATCACCATAACTCCGGCACTGACTTGGGTGCTATCCCCTTTGACCTTGCTGCGGATTTGTCGTTCTAAGAAACGAACTCGTTCCCCAGGGAACAGGCGCTTATATAAAGCAATGGTTTCAGACTTAACTTGCTCTTGCTGAGCAATAAGTTGTTTGTTTTCTAAACTGATTTGGGTAAACGAAAAAACACACCAGCAGGCAGCAAGTGCTGCAATGGGTTTCCACCAAGCCGCAGGCGTATCTTTTTTAGTTTCTACCGGTTTAAATTCAGCGGTTAATAAATCACAGCATTTATTATTCAGTGCTGTGCTTCTTTGGCCATTGAAGCTTCCGTGGCGAACCTCGATCTTGCTAATCACCCCAGAGAAATTACTTTCAATTTGGGTTTTCAATAAATTAGCTGAATCTAAGCTGCTATCAATTAAAGTGATTTGTTCAATTGAATCGGCTTCTAATTCACCACAAATGCCTTCTAAGAAGGCAGGTAATGCGGACTCATGAACTTTTGCTTCAGCAATTCCTGGAATGTTAATTAGCCAATAATCTGCAGAGCGAATTAAGCAATGATTATCAACTAGGCTGGTTTCAGGAATGAGTTGGCGCAATTGAATGTGGTGAAGTTCACAAGCTTCCATTAGACGATTAAAGGCATCAATCTGGTTGCAATAAACTCGATGATTGAACTTTCCAATCTTGCCAGCAGTTACTAGATGGTAATGGCTTATGTCTTCAATCAAGCTTTCTTCTAACGCAAAGGGTAAGGCTTTGGCTAGATGGCGGCCTTGAACTCCAGGCAGGGTCAACCAGCGACAGACATAGTTTTCACCATTTAATATAAAGCGAAAAGCTGCGAGGTCAGTTTGCTCGGTAGCCCACTCATCAAAAGATAACCAGTGCGGCGTATCTTGATCTTGAGTGATAGGTGAAACGAACCAGGTTTCTAGTTCAACGTTCCAACGAATTACAACTGTTTCCATTATTTCAGCCTAAAAGTCTTTCTATATGCCGCCACTACCATTGGTAGTACTGCTGTTATTATTAGTTCCGCTCGAGGGAGTATTTGTTACAGGTAGTCGCGCTTCTGTACGAGAATAATCTCGATAATAGGTACGCATCTCCCCTGTTTGATCATCCCGATAAATAAGCATCTCGATGGTCGCAATGCGATCGGCTAGCGTCACTTTTGCAAATACTTCAAAGTATTGAGAGTTTACACTGAAATCAGCTTTATCCCATACTTCCTTGGTATTTTGATTGTTATTGCCAGAGTTAGATGTGGAGCCTGAATTAGATCCCGAACTGCCAGTAAACGGCTGAACTTCACTAAGGCCCCAAAAATCATCGACGGTTGCAAAGCCTTTATCACCACGATTGCCGATAACGGCATCCGCTTCAGACAATGACCAAGTTGACGATAAGGCGGCCAAAACCTTATTGCTGGCGGTATTCACGTTCAATGCTGCTTTAACCGGTAAGGCGGTAATGTAAGGAATCAGTTTACGATAAGTCTCTGCATCAACACCTTGTACCAATAACAGCTCTGACGGATGCTTGAATAAGTTGTAGCTAGCGCGATACGGTACTTCAGCAGAAAGATAGTCGTTATCGACCTGGCTATCTTCATCCATAAATTTTTGCGTATGGTCAGCAATCGCTTGCTCTAACCCCAGCTCATCCAATAAGTTTTTGAAGCGTTGTATCTGTGCGGGTCTATCGGTGGCTGTTTTATGCAAGCCATTTAAGTTAAAGCGAGATTGTGCATCAATGATTTGGATTTCTGCAGTGCCCGGTTGCAAAGGGTAAGTATGAGGCTTAGCCCACTCTTCTTCCGGGTGATCAACATCAGGGTTATTATCATAATCCATGCGTAACCCAGAACGAACCGCGTATTCGATACCGGATGAGTACGCTCTTGCTTGCTGTAGCGCTTGTAAATTACCGCTGCGTTGAATGTCTAAGCTTTGGCGTTCTATCATCGCGCCCGCAAGGACTGCGACAATAGCAAAGATAAGCAATACCGAAATGAGTGCTAGCCCTGATTGATTTTTCATCATCGAATTATTGATCGTCATAAGCTAATAACCATAAACGTTCGATTTCACCAACTTTTGGCAGAGTTAATTTCCAGCGCATTGCGGTAGGAATTTCAGGGTTGCTGCCGGTTTGCAAATTGGGCCATTGGCTGTACCAATTGCTGGCTGCAGGCTGCGCTTGCTGGTTGTTTGAATTGGCTGAGCTGTTATTTTCAGTCGCTAAGATTTCAATTTCCAATTCTTCTACTAGATCCAAAATGACTTGAGTTTTAGCTTCGCTGTCCCCTGAACGGTCGAGAACCGGCCAGAAATATCGTAATAAGCAAGAACCTTCGGGCTCTAAATTTCCAATTTCTTGCACCCTTTGTTTGGCCTGTTCACATTCTTCATCGTTGATATCAAATAATTGAAATGCAACCCGCTGAATAATGGCTCTTGGATCATCGGCTATTGGGCTATTACGCCAGCCTAGACGGGTCCATTCTGCTAAATAATCGGTGCCATCGATTATGATGGCTGCTTGTGCATCACCGTATTGATCGCGAATGCCACGATTAATGATTTGCTCGATATCGCGACTGACAAACTGATTAAAGCGCTGCAAGGTTGTAAGCTGTTCGGAACGTATATCCGTTACTTTTTTGGATTCTATGATATTACTCAACAGGTTCGTTGAAGCAATGCCAATGAGTGCCGTGATCGAAATAGCGATCATGACTTCTAATAAAGTGAAGCCATTTTGAGCTGTGTTATTAATATGATTCGTTTTTTTAAATCGGCTCATTAATATTTACCCATGAAGCCGGTTAAGCTGACTAATGGATTTTCTTTGTCAGCCATTTTTGCTACTTGAATTTCTATACGGCGAAAGTTGGGTAATGGTGTATCTTCAACTTTTGTCACTATGTGCCATTCGCGCCCGGCCATTTCTTCATCATCTTTAGTTTGAGTGGCTGCAGGATAGCCGGAAAGCTTAAGTTTATTTAAGCGATTTTCGGCGACAAAAGAGGCTAGGGTTTTTTCTTCTAAATACAGAACGGTATCGGCATTCTGACTGGCGGTACGGCTAATGGTTGCGGCCATGACGGCAAAAATAGACAGTGCGATCATTACTTCAATTAATGTGAAGCCCGCTGATCGAGTTTTATAGGGTGGCCGCTTGTTCAAAGAATCAGTCTTCATATTGTTCTGTCGTCATCTGGAAACGGCTGAATCCGTCGCCTTCAATAAAAATACTGAAGCTTTCATCATAAGCGTGCAAAAGTGTCATTTTAAACGGCGTATACTCATCTGAAGACAAGAATAAAACGGCAGGTTTTACTCCGTCGTCATCGATGAGCTCACTAAAATCAATGTCTTTATCTTCTAGCATCAAACTAAAAGAAAGTGCTTCTGGAAACTCATTTGAATCTTTTAGATTACCTTCATAAGCTTGCCAAGGATTATCTTTGAGCGCGCTGACTTCTTCTTTTGTTTTGCCTTGAATTTGGCTTGGACTATGAATATTTACAAAGGATAATAGCTGTGTCGTTTGACCGTCCATGGCTAAACCAAGATCAATATTCTGAAAGACCGCTTCATTTCGATAGGCGTCGAGCTGAGCAATGAAGCGCATGGCTTGTTGCTGCGCTTCTTGCTTTTGTTCATTGCCGCCGGTGCTCAACGTAGCAATACCCAGCATTAGACCGATGATGGTTAGTACCACCATCACTTCTAATAAGGTAAAGCCGGCTTGCTGTTTCATGATTAATCCTTGCTGCTGATATCAGCTAATTCTTCTTCCCCGCCTTCTTGGCCATCAGCGCCTAGTGAAAGGATTTCATAAGAACCACTTTCATAGAAATAAACAAATTCGTTACCCCAAGCATCTTGTGGCAGCTTTCCACCTTTTAAATAACCGCCAGACTTCCAGTTCTTTGGCTCAGGGCTGCCACCTGGCTTAGTGATTAATGCTTCTAAGCCTTGATCGGTTGTTGGGTAGGTGTAGTTATCTAGCTTGTATAAATCTAACGAATTTTCGATCAGTTTAATCTGGCTTTTAGTGGTTTTAATACGCGCTTCACCGGCATT
This sequence comes from uncultured Oleispira sp., assembly GCA_913019965.1. Classification (GTDB taxonomy): domain Bacteria; phylum Pseudomonadota; class Gammaproteobacteria; order Pseudomonadales; family Oceanobacteraceae; genus Oleispira. The sequence continues at coordinate 15,023 of CAJVZR010000002.1, read as the reverse complement.
GCCAATAACGTTAGAGGCAACAAGTGCCAGCATGCCACCAATAATGGCCAATACCACCATGACTTCGATTAAAGTAAAGCCTGATTGCTTAGTCATTGAGGCAGATTGTTTTAAGTTTTTCATGACGATTTCCTAATAAGTACTTGTTATAAATTTATTAAAGGGTTCAGTGATTGCAGTAATTTACTGAACCATATTTTGTAATTCTAAAATTGGCAACATAATGGCGGTAACAATCGTCGCGACGATCGCTCCCATGGTTAATAGCATCAAGGGTTCAAACATTTTCACCAAGGCTTCAATAGTAGCCTCTAGGCTTGCTTGTTGTTGCGCTGATGTTCGAGCAAGCATGTCGTCCAGTTCCCCACTGCTTTCGCCACTTGCGATCATGTGCAGCATCATGGGAGAAAAATATCCGGTGGCTGTCAGAGCTTTGCTTAAACTACCACCTTCACTCACTTGAACCGTTGCTTCTTTAACGCCCGCTTGAATGGGCAAGTTCTCAACCACTTGCGATGCAATGCGCATGGCTTCGACTAAGGGTACCCCAGAGCTGGTAAGAATCGCTAAGGTACTGATGTAGCGTGCGGTATTGGCGCTCTTGGTGAAGTTTTTTACTCCGGGCGCGGTTAATAGAAATAAATGGTAGCGATATTTAAACTTGGGATTTCTCAGGGCATACATAAACGATCCCCAAGCGGCTACGACAGCTACACCTATGATCAGGCCATAATTGGTAATCAGGTGGCTGATGTCTAACATCAATTGCGTTAATGCCGGTAAGTCTTGGCCGTTTCGGACAAATACTTCGACGATATCCGGCACCACATACGTTAATAACCCGATCACAATACCCAAAGCCACAATGCCTAAAATAATCGGGTACATAGCTGCGAGTTTAATTTTAGTTTGCGCTTGTTGTTGGGACTCGGTGTAATCGGCTAGTTTATTAAGTACGCCATCAAGATGACCGGCATGTTCACCCGCGCTCACAGTCGCACGATATAAGTGAGGGAATGCCCGAGGGAATTCTTTTAAAGCATCTGCCAGTGTGTGGCCTTCAAGCACTTTGGCACGAATAGAAAGCACCATGCTTTTAACGACTTGCTTTTCACTCTGTTCCGAGACGGCTTTAAGCGCTTCGTCAATCGGCAATCCCGCTGCGATGAGGGTCGCTAATTGGCGGGTGATTAAAGCTAAATCTGGAGTACTTAGCGCCGGGCCTCGAGAAAAATTGGCCAAAAAACCGGTTTTATTTTGCTTAGTGCTGGCCGCTTCAACTGAGAGTGGCATCCAGCCTTTATCTCGCAGTTGTTGACGAACCTGACGTGAGCTATCCGCTTCTAATACGCCTTTATGTTGTTTGCCTTTGGTATCTAAGGCTTGGTATTCAAATGCTGCCATAATCGTTCAAAGGCTCTAGCCTTTTGCCACCCTAAGTAGTTCTTCGATGGTGGTCGTGCCTAATAAAACTTTACGGATGCCATCTTGTTGAATGGAGGTGCAAAGTGAGCGTGCATGGGCTTCTAATTCTTGCTCCCCAACCTTGTCGTGAATCAGGGACTTCATTTTTTCATCGACCGGTACGACTTCATAAATACCTTGTCGTCCACGATAACCTAGTTGATTACACTTTTCGCAACCTTTGGCGTGATAAATCGTCGGAGCTTGTTGTTTATCGACCCCTAGTAGCTCGCATTCAGAATCGTCGGCAATAGCGGGTTGCTTGCAGTCTTCACATAAAACGCGCACTAAACGCTGGGCCAGAACACCGACCAAGCTGGAAGACAATAAGAAAGGCTCAACGCCCATGTCTTGCAGTCGCGTCACAGCGCCCACGGCGGTATTGGTGTGCAGTGTTGAAAGCACCATATGACCGGTTAAAGAAGCTTGGATGGCAATTTCAACGGTTTCTAAATCTCGAATCTCACCAATCATCACTACGTCTGGATCTTGACGTAAAATGGCGCGTAACCCTTTAGCAAAGGTCATATCAACTTTAGTATTAACCTGTGTCTGGCCTACCCCAGCCAAGCTATACTCAATAGGGTCTTCTACCGTTAGAATATTTCGGCTGGCATCATTGAGTTCACTGAGCGAAGCATAAAGTGTGGTCGTTTTACCAGACCCTGTTGGCCCTGTGACCAAGATAATACCGTGAGGTTTTTGGATGGCGTTTAATAAGTTGTTTAAATCGGCTGGGGCCATGGCAAGCTGGCGAACATTCAATCGCCCTGCCTGCTTATCCAATAAACGCATTACGATGCGTTCACCATGGTTGGAGGGCATTGTAGAAACACGCACATCGACTTCGCGGCCACCGATGCGTAATGCTATGCGGCCATCTTGAGGTACTCGCTTTTCAGCGATATCCAGTTTCGCCATAACTTTGATACGAGAGATTAATAGCGGAGCTAATGCGCGCTTGGGCTGCACAATTTCTCGTAAAACACCATCAACGCGGAAGCGGACAATTAGGCGCTTTTCATAAGTCTCAATGTGAATATCAGAAGCGTTATCTTTAACGGCCTCTGTTAATAGCGCGTTGATTAAGCGAATAATCGGCGCGTCATCTTCTTGCTCTAATAAGTCTTCGGTTTCCGGCACTGAGTCGGCCAAGCTGGCCAAGTCCATTTCGTCCCCTAGGCCTTCAACCATATCCATGGCTTCAGAGGAGTCTGTTTGATAAACCTGACCAAGAATGCGTTCGAAGTCATCATCACTGACGACTTCCAGGGTATAGCTATCCCCAAGGAAGCGCTGAACTTCTAATAAAACATGAGGGATTAAGCCCTCTTTATGAGCCGCAACAAAACCACTAGGACGATTATCCAGTACGATGCCAAAGCGCTTTGCAAAGGCAAATGGCAGGCGTGGAATGGTAAGGCTGGTTGTATTAGTATCAGGTGCTTCAATTTCATTCATGTTGGTATCTTGGCCGTTATTAGACGGCTCTTGTTGTTTATCTTGTTGTGTATCTTGCTGACTAGCTAAAGATTCAGAGTGCGAATTCATCAGATAGTTCGGCCTATACCTGAATATTCAAAGCCTTCGGCTCTGACCGTTTCAGGGTCGTACTGATTACGACCGTCGATAATAACTAATTTTTTCATCAAACGCTTCATGGCATTAAAGTCTGGCTGACGGAAAGGCTTCCACTCAGTGACCAGTACCATCGCATCGGCATCTTTTAATGCGTCATACTGATGATCGACCAGCACGATTTGATTATCGTTAAAATGGCCATCTGGGATTGTCTTTCGAGCACTGTCCATGGCAATGGGGTCATACGCTCGAACCTTGGCACCGGCTTTCAATAAAGCGTCGATTAGAACGAGCGCAGGCGCTTGGCGTAGATCATCGGTGCCTGGTTTAAAGGCTAGGCCCCAAATGGCAATGGTTTTACCTTTAAGATCAGAATTGAATTGCTCATTCAGTTTTTCAAATAAACGCTGTTTTTGCCGTTCGTTTCTATCATCAATAGCAGCAAGAATATTAGCCTGATAACCCTGCTCTGCTCCCATGTTGATCAGCGTTTTTACATCGTTAGGGAAAAATGAGCCGCCATAACCACAACCAGGGTAAATGTAGGAATAACCAATGCGGTTATCAGCGCCTATGCCTGTACGCACGTGTTCAATATCAACATTCAATCTTTCAGCGAGATTGGCCATTTCATTCATGAAAGATATTTTAGTGGCCAGCATGGCATTGGCAGCATACTTAGTCAGTTCGGCATCTCTAATCCCCATAAACATCAGTTTATCGAAGCTGCGGGAAAATGGTTTATATAAGTCGGTCATTATACGGCGAGCTTTATCGTTCTCCAGACCAATGATTATTCGATCTGGGCGATTAAAGTCTTCAACTGCTGAACCTTCTTTTAGGAATTGAGGGTTGGCGACGATATTGATACTTGCGCTGACTTTGCGCGCTGCAATTTTTTCTTCCAGCTTTTGCTTTATCATCTCCGACGTGCCGACGGGGACGGTAGAGGCAGTGATAATTAGGCTGTCTTGCTGAATGTGCGTAGAAATTTGGTTAACGCTTGTCCAAAGTTCAGTTAAATCTGCGCTGCCATCGCGGGCGCTTGGGGTATTTACGGCAATGTAATAAATGCCACATTCTGAGTTTGAATCTTGAATCTCAGTTGAAAAGCTAAGGCGACCTGCTTGGATATTGTCGTTAAGGATGGTATCAAGGCCTGGCTCATATAAAGGCGTTGATCCTTGTGTTAATTGCGTTATGCGCGAGGCATCACTATCTAAGCAAATTACGCGATTTCCCATCTCTGCAAAGCAAGCGGCACTGACTAGGCCAACGTAGTTTGTTCCTACTACTGTAATATCCAAGGTGACTCTTTCCCTATTAAACATCTGTACTATGAAGCGTGGGCTTAAATTACCTTAACTGACGGAAATGACAAGCGTATTGCCGCTAATTCCGGATTTCTAAGGCAAATTACAAACAAAAAAAAGCCCAGCAGAGCTGGGCTTTTTTGAGTTGATTATGATTTAAACAATTAAACCAATTTTTCCAACTCAGGAACCGCGTCAAACAAGTCAGCAACTAAACCGTAGTCAGCAACTTGGAAGATTGGCGCTTCTTCGTCTTTGTTGATCGCAACGATCACTTTAGACTCTTTCATACCTGCCAAGTGCTGGATCGCACCTGAGATACCAACAGCGATATATAGACCAGGAGCAACGATTTTACCCGTTTGGCCAACTTGCATGTCGTTTGGTACGAAGCCAGCATCAACAGCTGCGCGAGATGCGCCGACTGCTGCGCCGATTTTATCAGCAACCTTGTATAGGATGTCGAAGTTTTCGCCATTACCCATACCGCGACCACCAGAGATAACAATATCTGCAGCAGTAAGGTCAGGACGGTCAGAAGCTGCAAGCTCTTCGCTAACGAAAGCAGAAGTAGCAGAAGCTTTTTCAGTTGCGTTAGCTTCAACAGCAGCAGAACCACCTTCAGCAGCAGTCGCGTCAAAACCAGTACCACGTACAGTGATTACCTTGATGCTATCAGAGCTTTGAACTGTAGCGATTGCGTTGCCCGCGTAGATTGGGCGTACAAACGTATCAGCGCTTTCAACAGCAACGATGTCAGAGATCATGTTCACGTCAAGCAATGCAGCTGTACGAGGCATGAAGTCTTTACCAGTTGTTGTAGCAGCAGCCAAAATATGGCTGTAGCCAGCGCCAAGCTCAGCAACTAGGTCGCCCATCGCTTCAGCGATCTGGTATTTATAAGCAGCGTTATCAGCAACAACTACCTTGCTAACACCGTCAATTTTTGCAGCGGCTTCAGCAACTGCGCCACAAGCTTCACCAGCAACTAAAACTTCGATGTCGCCACCGATTTCTTTAGCAGCAGTTACAACGTTTAATGTTGCAGCATTTAGTGCAGCATTGTCATGTTCAGCGATTACTAAAATAGTCATTACAATACCTTCGCTTCGTCTTTAAGTTTAGCCACAAGCTCAGCAACGTCAGCAACCTTGATGCCAGCGCTACGCTCAGCAGGAGGCGTTACTTTAACGACCGTTTGAGTGCTCTTGATTTCAACGCCAAGATCAGCAGGAGAAACAGTTTCAAGAGGCTTTCGTTTAGCTTTCATGATGTTTGGAAGAGAAGCATAACGTGGTTCGTTCAAACGTAGGTCAGTTGTTACGATGGCTGGCAAGTTAAGGCCAACAGTACGTAAACCAGCGTCTACTTCACGAGTAACGTTAACTTTATCGCCTTCAACAACAACTTCAGAAGCAAATGTGCCCTGAGCCATGCCAGTCAATGCGCCAAGCATCTGACCAGTTTGGTTGTTATCGCTATCGATAGACTGTTTACCAAGAACAACCAATTGTGGCTCTTCTTTTTCAACAACAGCTTTTAACAATTTAGCAACAGTAAGAGATTCTAACTTCTCTTCGGTTTCAATTAAGATACCGCGATCTGCGCCCAATGCTAAAGAGGTACGAATCTGCTCTTGAGCAACTTTAGGACCGATAGATACAACTACGATCTCAGTAGCTACGCCCTTTTCTTTTAAACGAACCGCTTCTTCAACAGCGATTTCACAGAAAGGGTTCATAGCCATTTTGACGTTATTTAGATCAACATCAGAATTATCAGGCTTAACACGTACTTTGACGTTGTAGTCAATTACGCGCTTTACAGCAACAAGAACCTTCATAGATTCCTCGTATTCGTCTAGTGAATGATTGAAGAGAGCCTCTCATTGGATCTAAAAACTGCCAATGACCCTCTCCCAGCGCGCAATATTATTCGTATCTTTGCCCCTCAGGTCAATAGAAAGTATTCGGGAGAATAGGAATTCCTCCTATTTATGTCAGTTTTTCGTGAATAAATTGTCCACAAAGGGTGAAAAATCAATAAATTAGCGCCAAAAGCTAGGTATATAGAAAACACAAACGTATACTGTGCGCCTTTATTAGAACGCTAGAATTTACTGCTAGTATTATTAGCAACTGTAATTAGCTCCCAGCTTATTTTCGAGGAGATCACAATATGCAACGTGAATCGATGGAATATGATGTCGTTATTGTTGGTGGAGGCCCGTCTGGTCTTTCAACTGCAATTCGTCTAATGCAACTTGCCCAAGAAAACGAACAAGAACTGAGCGTATGCTTAGTTGAGAAAGGTTCTGAAGTCGGCGCCCACATATTATCCGGTGCGGTAATTGAAGATCGCGCTTTAGTTGAGCTGTTCCCTAACTACAAAGAAATGGGCGCTCCGCTAAATACTGAAGTGCTAAAAGATGAAGTTTACATCTTAACCAGTGATAAAGGCGGTATCAAAACCCCTAACTGGGCAATCCCTAAGCCAATGCACAACGATGGCAACTATGTTGTCAGCCTAGGTAACGTTGTTCGCTGGTTGGGAGAGCAAGCCGAAGCCTTAGGTGTAGAAATCTACCCAGGTTTCTCTGCGGCTGAGTACATTGTTGAAGATGGCGTCGTTAAAGGCATTATCACTGGCGACATGGGTGTATCTGAGTCAGGTGAACAGACTGATATGTACATGCAAGGCATGGAGCTACGTGGCAAGTACACAGTATTTGCTGAAGGTTGTCGCGGCCACCTAGGTAAAGAGTTGATCTCTGAGTTCAAATTGGACGAAGGTAAAGATCCTCAGCACTATGGTATCGGTATTAAAGAATTATGGGATATCCCTGCTGAGCAGCACCAAGAAGGTTTGGTTGTTCACGGCGCAGGTTGGCCTTTAAATGAATCGGGTTCTTCCGGTGGTTTCTTCTTATACCACGCTGAAAACAACCAGGTTGTTTGTGGTTTGATTACAGATCTATCTTACTCTAACCCACACGTTAGCCCATTTGATGAATTCCAGCGTTTGAAGCATCACCCTGTGATGGCTAAGCATTTGACTGGCGGTAAGCGCGCTTCTTATGGTGCTCGTGCAATTGCTAAAGGTGGTTTGAACTGCTTACCTAAGATGACCTTCCCAGGCGGTTTGGTAGTCGGCTGTGATGCCGGTACTTTGAACTTCGCTAAGATCAAGGGTACTCACACTGCTATGAAGAGCGGCATGATCGCAGCTGAAGAAATCGTTAAGGCGATTAAATCAGAGCGTCAGCACGACGAAATCACTGAGTTCACTGCAGCGTTTGAATCCTCTTGGGTTTACGAAGAGCTTGAAGGTAGCCGTAACTTCGGCCCTGCGATGCACAAGTTTGGCATGTACTTAGGTGCTGCATTTAACTTCATCGACCAGAACTTGTTCAAGATTCCGGTTAGTTTACATGATACTACGCCAGATCACGCGACCTTGAAGCCTGCTTCAGAATGCAAGAAGATCGACTATCCTAAGCCGGATGGTGTATTGAGCTTTGCTAAGTTGGATTCTGTCTTTATCGGTAACGTAAACCACGCCGAAGATCAGCCATGTCACTTACGCTTAAAAGATGCGTCAATTCCTTTAGGTTCAAACCTTGAGAAGTTCGATGAGCCAGCTCAGCGCTACTGCCCTGCTGGTGTATATGAGATTGTTGAAGAAGAAAATGGCGACAAGCGTTTCCAGATCAACTCTCAGAACTGTGTACACTGTAAGACGTGTGATATTAAAGACCCTGCCCAGAACATCACCTGGGTAACTCCAGAAGGTGCTGGTGGTCCTAACTATCCAAACATGTAATCACTTTCTGTAAAGAAGGTAGATTGTATTGAAGAAAGCGGCTCAGGCCGCTTTTTTTGAGCTTGTTATTTGTGCAGATTAAAAGACAAAAGCGTTTTACCACAGAGCGCTGCGCTACACAGAGGAGGTGCAAGTGAATAGATGGATGCTAATCAGAGTCGTGCAGCTCCTTGCCTCTTGCCGCCTTTCTCTGTGTTCTCTGCGACCTCTGTGGTTAATTTTCTTTTATGCAGGAGCCTTGAAGTCGAAGCCAGAGCTACTTATAAAGAAACCATCCTTCCTCTCTTGCACAAGATTTATCAGTTCATAATAGGTGCTCTGATTGAGCTTGCCCCATAAGCCATTGCGGACTTCTATGTAGGGAATCTGGTCACCGCTTGAACTGAGTCTAAATTCAATTCTATTTTTTTCGCTGGCAATGACCTCATCACCTAGACTTGTCATAAAACTAAGTGTCTGCAATCCATCTTTTAGCTCAGTTTTCATAAGAACAATGCTGAATGGCACATCATCAATACGAATCTTTAATTTTTCTACAGGGGTGACCAGGTAGTAGTTATCCCCTTCTCTACGCAAGATAGAGGCGAACATGCGGGCTAGGTCTTGGCGATCAAAATGCCCGCCTTCATGAAACCAGCGACCTTGGGAGTCGATATGAATATCGATCTCAGCCTCTACTGTAGGATTCCAGCTTTCCACCGGTGGCATTTTTTGCTGTTGCTCAAATTTGCCCAGCATTTTAAATAGGTCTTTCCCTGTATTTTCACTCATATTAGAGCCCTCGCTGCCATTCTTGGCGCAGTGCAATACGCCCAGCGATGGCATCATCAAGCTGATCGAGGAACCTTTGCTTATCTTCGCCTAGGGTGCCTTTTAGGGTTACATAGTTGGAGGCGTGATCACTACGAAAAATAGTATTTTCTAATTCAAGGGTTTCGATTAAGTGGCGCATTTCCATAAACAAGGTGCGCTGATCAGGCATCTCATACTCTCCTTTAAAGCCTTCTCGTACTCGTTCATCACCCATCGGGTAGCTGACCACAAGAGTTGATAGGAAATTAGGCTGAGCTTCATTCATTAGTCTTGCTGAATTTTCCGCATGCTGCTGACTGTACTTCATGCCACCCATGCCATTTAGGATCATTACAGAGGTCTTGATTCCTGCTTGCTTCAGTTTAGTTAAGGCTGACAAGGTAGATTCGTAAGTTTCACCTTTATTGATAAACTCGAGAATCTCATCATCACCACTCTCTGCACCGACATACGCCATGCCCAGGCCTAGGGACTGTAATTTTTGTAAATCCTCGACCGATTTTTTACGAATATTACGCGGCAAGCAGTAGCTACTTACCCGGCGAACCCAGGGTAGGTATTGCTGAATGGCTTCGAGAATCTCGATTAGCCTGCGAGTTGGCAGAACGAGTGCATCCCCATCTGCGAGAAACACTTTATCGAATTGTGGCCCCGCTGCTGCCACCTTTTTAATCTCGGCCAGGGTCTCATCTTCAGCTTTTGCACGAAACTTTTTCTGCGGTTGGGTATACATGTCGCAGAAAGTGCATTTATTCCAAGAGCAGCCATTGGTGACTTGTAAAATTAATGAGCGGCCTTCGCTTGGAGGACGAAAAACGGGTTCTATATATTGCAGCATTGTTGAAACCAGACTGTTGAAACCAAAATGTATTAATAAATATTATTTATTTTACACCAAAGAGTCTGCCTTTACTTGCTTGCAGCCTTTTCTATACTCAATAAATGTATGCATGTATGTAAGGCTTGTGATGATGAAGTTAAATTTCCAATATTCTTTTGCTTTGGTATTGGTACTGCTGGTATCGAAGGCTTCTCTGGCCGATTTTGTCTCGACTGACGAAGCGGTTGATCATTGGGTGCAGGAATTCAGTCACTCCTCAATCTCAGCTAAGCAGCGAAAAGCGGAGTTAGACTGGTTTCGCCAAGCCGGTGCAAAGTTTAAGGGAAAAAAGATAACTTCCATTGCTGAAGGCATTAAAACCCATTATTGGGAGCGCGATGTATTGGCTAAGGCGTTCTTTGACGTGACAGGGATTAAAGTGCAGCACGATATTCGTGGAGAAGGTGCTGTCGTAGACTTGTTGATGAAGCAGCTTACTAGCGGCCGCAATACGTATGATATTTATGTTAGTGATGCTGATTTAATCGGTACACATATGCGCATGGATGGCGCTGTAAATCTAACCCGCTATATGGCGCAAGAAGGTAAAAAGTACACTAACCCCTATTTAGATTTAAAAGACTTTATGAATCTTGAGTTTGCTCAAGATGAAAAAGGCAACCAACTGCAACTACCGGATCAGCAATTCGCTAACCTGTACTGGTTCCGCCATGATTGGTTTAGCCGTAAGGATATTCAAGATAAGTTCAAAAAATTCACCGCTAATAAATATGGCAAGAATAAGCAATACGAGTTAGGTGTACCGGTGAATTGGGCCGCCTACGAAGATATCGCAGAATTCTTTACTAAGACCAAGGTTGATGGCAAGAAGGTCTATGGTCACTTGGATTATGGTAAGAAGTCACCTTCTCTCGGCTGGCGCTTTACGGATTCTTGGCTGGCCATAGCCGGCGTGGGAGATAAAGGCTTGCCGAATGGTTATCCCGTTGATGAATGGGGGATTCGAGTAGAGAAGAATGTTCCCGTCGGTTCATCTGTTTCCCGAGGAGGGGCAACCAATAGCCCCGCCGCAGTATATGCCTTGCAAACCTATATCGATTGGCTGAAGCAATATGCCCCCCCAGAAGCGCTCAACTGGCGCTGGGAGGATGCCGGGCCGAAAGCCGCTAACGGGAACATCGCGCAACGGGTATTTCAGTACATTACCTGGCTATCCGACGAAAGTTTCACTGAACCAGGCAGCCCTATGCTGGGCAAAGACGGCTTACCCGTTTGGCGTGTAGCCCCTACTCCCCATGGCCGTTATTGGGAAAAAGGCATGAAAGCTGGCTACCAAGATGCCGGTAGCTGGACTATTCCTAAAGGGGTGAAGGGATCTAAGCGTAATGCTGCTTGGTTATGGGCGCAATTTTGTGTTTCTAAAACCGTTGCCGTAGATAAGTTTATCGCCGGGGGGACGCCGGTTAGATTGTCCACATTAACGTCTAGCCACATTCAGAAGAACAAAAAGAAATGGGGAGGTATTGTAGAGTTTTATACCTCGAAAAATGAAACCTTATGGACTGATACCGGCTTAAACGTACCTCACTACCCTTCAATGTCGAAAGTATGGTGGCCGCAAATAGCTAAATCAATTAAGGGTGAAATTACTGCTTCTCAGGCGATGGATTCAATTGCAAAGCAGCAAGATAAAATAATGTCACGATTAAAAATGTCGCGCCTATCCCCTAAGTTAAATGCTCAAAAGACAGAGCAGCATTGGCTATTGAAAGATGGGGCGCCAAAACCAATCAGAAAACGAAGTGAACCAAAAACCATTCCTTATGAGCGTTTAATTAAGGAATGGAATTAACATGCAGGATAAAACTAGGGTTATAAGTCGTAAGTTAATATCGATTATCGCTGCCGCTATGTTTTTTATGTCGGCAGCGATAGCGATTGTGATTGGTATTAATGGCTACGCAAACTTAGAATCGATTACTCGTAGTAATCTAATTCGCTCTGCCCATGTTATCACCAGGCAAATTGAGGAGATGGCTGAAAGTAGTAGTGAGGTTCTTTTGAGCATTGATCAGCAAACTGAAATCAAGAACCTGCTGGTATTGCTTTCCACGTTGGGTCCCTTTTATTTCGAAGAGGATTTTGAGGGTAGTGAAATAGAAGAAGCCGATCAAATATACAGCCTGCAATCACAACTGGTACTAGGAAAGCTGCTTAGTTCGGTGCGCTTAAGCCAAGAGCTAGACTCCATTACCTTGTATCATAATCCTGTATTTACTGAAGATAACTCTGAAGCCCCTGCTTTTTCAATAAAACTGGAGGGCGATAATCTGGAAATGGCACAGTACCAAGCAAAAGATAGGTTATCTGCCCTATCGTCGAGCATTACCGATACTGATTTTATGCGTCATGCTGCGTTATTTAATGTGAGTTCTATTTATGAGCTGACCTTGAAAGATTTTTTAAAAAACATTGAAGCGAATATTTCATTCGCGACACCAGAGGCACCTGAAGTTGAAGTCGATAAAAAGGTAAACAGGTTGATTGTTGTAGGCGGCCTTCCTGTCATTCAGACAACGTCATATATTGAATTGTCGATGTCAAACCCTCGAACCTGGGGAGGCGAAAGCGTTAATTCATTCATTATCGTTTTAGAGCGGGTTGTTGATTTAAACCAGCTATTGCGCCTTAAAGATCTAGTGAATGTTGATATTGTTGCTTTAATCGATGATAGCGTCTTGGTTAGCACTCTAGATGATACTGAAAATTTTATTCGCGCTCGTGAAGATGGCAAGGTAAATAATGCGGGAATCGATTATTTTGTCGCTAGTAGCAAGGTGGCTTTTACCGCGGGCAATGACGACTTGCGTGAACTTGAAATCTTAACCCTTAGTCCGGTATCAGAGGTTGAAGAGTTAAATTTTAAGCTGTTTATGCAAGTCTTCATGGTTATTGTTCTTTGCACAATTCTTGTTTGTGCACTGTATTATTTGATTATCGCTCGTATTATTAATGCCCCTCTTTCAAAGCTCATGCGCGGTGTTGAATCGCTGGCTCAGGGTGAATTGGAGCATTCGATTGAGGTTGATACTAATGATGAGATCGGGCTTTTAGCAAAGGCTTTTAATGAAATGTCTGCGGATATTCATGAAAAGCGCAAACAGCTTAAAGAGAGTCATGACGAACTAGAAAGCCTGCTCGAAACGCAAAGTAAGGAGCTAGAGTCTACGCAGATGCAGTTGATTGAAGCTGAGAAGATGTCGTCGTTAGGTGAGCTGGTGGCAGGAGTTTCCCATGAGGTGAGCACGCCTATTGGGATCTGCATTACTTCAGAGTCATTTTTTCGTGATGAAGCGTCCCTGATAGAGAAAAAGTTCAATGAAGGTAATATGTCCCGCCAAGACTTTACCGATTTCATGAAGATAGCACTGGATAATAGCGATATATTAAGTGCAAATTTAAGCCGCACTGCTGAGCTGATTAAAAACTTTAAGCAAGTGGCAGTCGATCAGTGCATAGAAGACCTTAGGCCTTTTGGCGTTTATGGTTATATTATTGATCTACTCTCTACCCTTAAGCCTAGAATTAAAACTTTGAAGCATGTTATTGAAGTAACTGGGGATGAGCGCCTAGTGATTACTACACTGCCCGGTGCCATGGCTCAAATTATCACTAATTTAGTTATGAATTCTATCATTCATGGCTTCGAAGAAATTGATAAGGGTTATATTTCTATTGATGTCAGTGCAAAAGATAACGGAGTCCTTTTAACTTACAAAGATGATGGCAAGGGGATGTCGGAAGAATCACTGAAAAGAATTTTCGACCCTTTCTTCACTACGCGTAAAGGAAAAGGTGGTACAGGACTTGGAATGAATATCGTTTATAAATTAATAACCGATACATTGCATGGGCATATCGATTGCACTAGTCAATTGGGGCAAGGTGTTAAGTTTGAAATATATATAGAAAATCAGGAGCTATAGTTATTCTGACTGTAGTGCTAACAATGTAGTTTTTATGATTTTTTCTAGAAGTTCCGCTTTGGCTTAAAGCCAAGGGAAGGATGGTACCCGGGGCCGGACTTGTTCGTAAGCATATTCACACCAGAAAATCCAATAGATATTAAATGATGTGAGTTACTTGAAGTAACTATGGTGAGTCAGCGCCCTGCGCCACTTCTTTCTTAGCGCTGTTATTTATTTCAGCCAGTACTCTTCACCTCTTTCGCGACGGTCTTTTAAAATCGCTAGGTCACGATCATGGTCATTGATTATTTTTGCATGCTCATCGATGCGTGTTTGCTGACGAATAAGATTCTCGTCATGAACAGATAATTTAATGTTTATTTGCCCGATGATTTTACCGAAGCCGATCAGCTGCATGGCGACAGTCGCAAACAGCGAGAGCAACGCCAGCACAGTTGACGGGTCGATATTTTCAAGCATTGGGACTTTCCTTCGGGCATAAAAAAAGCCCGTTCAAATGAATGAACGAGCTTTATATGTAATTTCGCTAGTGTGGGAAAAATACTACTTTGCTGCGCAGGCTATGTCAACAGGTCTTTATTCTCATCAACTAACTGGCATAACTCCACAATTTCTGTAGATAATGATGGGTGACTAATTAATGTTTGATAGTTTTGATTGTTTGATATCAGTGCGCTCTCTAGTCCTGATCGCATGCTGAGTATCCAAGGATTGATTTCATAAAATAGTTCGATATTTAATTCATCTGCAATAAGAGATAAACGATTCACATTAGCTACATACTGATTTAAAAATGACGTAGTAGTAATTAATAGCACTCTTAGAGCATTAATTTTTTCAATACAGCTCTTACTGTGAGTAAACTCAAGCCCATTAATACTTATAGCGCCACCTGTTGCCCCTGCAAAAGACTTCAGTGACAATTCATTATTGGCCACACTTCCTGACGACCAAGTCATATTTAATTTCAAACCAGCAAGCTCATTCCACTTAGCAATATATGTTTGTTCAGATTTTAGGTATTGATCTAATTGCCTTACAAGTCGGTCTTCATGCAAATTGATCCTTTCAATTTCAGCAATGTTCTTTTGAGCTTCACCGCCTCTTTTTAGCTCTTGCCTTGTTAGCTTTAACTCATCAGCACTCATCCTCAGTGCTTTTTCATTCTGTCTTAGGGTGATAATAAAAAATACCAACCCA
>CAJVZR010000001.1 GCA_913019965.1 uncultured Oleispira sp. | reverse complement strand
GTCCCCATCGTCTAGAGGCCTAGGACACCGCCCTTTCACGGCGGTAACAGGGGTTCGAATCCCCTTGGGGATACCATTCTTTCTTCGGAAAGAACGTATTGACAAGATAGAGTGACAAGTGAAGTTGTTATTCTGCTGAGGAATCAGTTAAATCATTCATGCGGAAATAGCTCAGCTGGTAGAGCATAACCTTGCCAAGGTTGGGGTCGGGAGTTCGAGTCTCCTTTTCCGCTCCAAATTCAAAAAGTCGTTTCAGGTAACTGAAACGGCTTTTTTTATGTCTGGCGTTTTTAATTGATTGAAATTCAGGCATAAAAAAGCCCTGTCATCGTCAGAATGACAGGGCGATTTGAAATTTTAGCTATTTGAAGATTTCTTCACGGGATAGCGTGTAATTAAATGGCACTTTACGCAGCATAGCTTCTGCCATGGCATCATCGAGCATTTGATACTTCTCGATTTCTTCGTCTGGCATAAAGTGTAAGCAGTCACCACCAAAGAACCACAATAAATCCCGGTGAATGGCTGGAGCGAGTTCAGGATTGTGAGTTAAAAAACGGTGCAGCCATTGTTGGCCTTCAAACGTTGCTGAATCAGACTGTTGCGCTGAGCTATCCTTTAAAGACTCAATTAGCTGCCCAAGTTGCTGTAGAATAGTATTTTCTTGGTTGTACTCTTGATCTGATTGCTCCAACTTGGCCAGCTGTTTTGCCAGTTGATTTAATAGTTCTACATGGTAGGCGAGCCGTTCGTTCATGCTTGTTACTCTTTTGGGTCTGTCTTTAATGGTTTTCTACAAAATATAGAGAAAGGTTTGTTATGTCTGCTGCATTATCCATCCAAGGGCTAGAGAAAGTCTATGGAAATGGCTTTAAAGCTTTAAAAGGGATTGATTTAACCGTTAAACAGGGTGACTTCTTTGCTTTACTAGGTCCAAACGGTGCAGGAAAATCGACGACGTTAGGAATTGTTTCCTCACTGGTGCAGAAGACGGCCGGTAGCGTCTCAATCATGGGGCATGACCTAGAGCGAGATACTTTTGCCGCAAAGCAGTGCTTAGGAGTGGTGCCGCAGGAATTCAATTTTAATCAGTTTGAAAAAGTTTACGATATTGTCATTACCCAAGCTGGATATTACGGACTAACGGCCAAGCAGGTGGCGAGTCACGCTGAAACTCTGCTTAGGGCATTGGATTTATGGGATAAGCGTAATGAGCCCTCCAGAATGTTATCTGGGGGGATGAAGCGCCGTTTAATGATCGCCCGGGCTTTGATTCATCAGCCTAAGGTACTTATTCTCGATGAGCCTACAGCTGGGGTTGATATTGAATTACGCCGTTCAATGTGGGAGTTCATGCAAAAACTGAATGATGAAGGCACGACGATTATCCTGACAACGCATTATTTAGAAGAAGCTGAGCAGTTGTGTAAGAACATCGCGATTATTAATCACGGTGAAATTGTTACTCATACCAGTGTTAAAGAATTGCTAGCTCAGCTCAATACTGAAACCTTTGTATTAGATGTGGCAGGGGATCTTATGGATCTCAAAGGACTAGAAAGTTTTCGTATCGAACACGTGGCTGAGGATTGTATCGAAGTGACGATGGATAAGGGGCAAAACTTGAATGATGTTTTTAGTGTACTAACCCAAGCAAATATTCAGGTACGTAGTATGCGAACCAAGGCTAATCGATTGGAAGAGTTATTTGTTAACCTCGTGCAGCAGCACAAGTCGGAGGCTGAGGTATGAGTATTTGGTCTATTCAATGGGTGGCTTTTAGCACAATTGTGATTAAGGAAGTGCGTCGCTTTATGCGTATTTGGCAGCAAACCTTATTGCCACCTGCGATTACGATGACATTGTACTTCATTATTTTTGGTAACCTCATTGGCTCTCGCATTGGTGAAATGGATGGCGTCGATTATATGTCGTTCATAGTGCCGGGTTTGATCATGATGAGTGTCATTACCAATGCGTACGGCAATGTTTCTTCTTCTTTTTTTGGTAACAAATTCCAGCGTTGTATCGAAGAACTGATGGTATCTCCGGTCTATCCTGCGGTTATCTTGGCGGGTTATGTCATGGGAGGCGTTGCTAGGGGCGTGATGGTCGGAATTATTGTCACCATTCTTTCACTCTATTTCACGGATTTGCAATTGCATAATCTTGCAATTGTTGTCGTTGTTACTGTTTTATCGGCAATCCTGTTTGCTTTGGGGGGATTTATTAATGCCATTTTTGCGACAAAATTTGATGATATTACCATTATCCCGACATTTATCATTACTCCGCTGACCTATTTGGGTGGCGTATTTTATTCTATCTCGTTACTGCCTGAGTTTTGGCAGGACGTGTCTAAATTGAATCCGATTCTGTATATGGTTAATAGTTTTCGCTATGGCATATTAGGCATTTCAGATGTCAATGTCAGTGTCGCCATTACCATGCTAATCGGCTTTATTATTCTATTATCCAGTATTAGTGTTTGGTTATTAAAGCGCGGCACAGGCATGCGTAGTTAATCGTTAAGGTGTTTTTTATGGCGTCAGTACACAGTGAAAATAATCCATTAGGTAAAAATTCGGCTTATATCGATAGTTATGATCCGACTTTGTTATTTCCAATTTCTCGGGCGGAAAGTTGGAAGGCGGTTAATATTGAGCGAGAAACATTGCCGTTTTATGGAGAAGATATTTGGAATGGCTATGAAATATCGTGGTTGAATGATCAGGGGATACCTCAGGTCGCGATGGCTGAGTTTCGCTTGCCGGCAACCAGCCCGTTTTTGATTGAGTCTAAGTCGTTTAAGTTGTATCTAAATTCCTATAACCAAACGCGCTTTGCCAATAAGGAAAATGTAGAGCGACGTATGGCTAAAGATTTATCGGCCGCTGCGGGTGGGGACGTGAAGGTGGCAATATTGCCACTGAATCATGTATTCCCTGCGGAGGTTAAAGCTGTTTGCATTGATGATTTAGACATATCGATGGATAAGTATGAGCTAGATCCTGGTGTATTGCAGTTAGCGAGAGGCGACCATGGTGAACCAGAAGGTGTTGTTTTTGAGGGTGTCCTAGTCAGTCATTTGTTGAAGTCGAACTGCCCAGTGACAGGGCAGCCAGATTGGGGGTCTATCTTTATTGAATATAAAGGCCCGCATATCGATGAGAAAACACTATTAACTTACATCGTATCATTACGAACCCATCAGGATTTTCATGAGCAGTGTGTAGAGCGTACGTTTTGGGATATATGGAGTCGCTGTAAGCCTGAGTCATTAACTGTGTATGCCCGCTATGTAAGACGAGGAGGCTTGGATATAAACCCTATGCGCAGTTCTGATGAGAATAAGCAGGCAATTAATTTTAGAACTGTTCGCCAGTAATACTGGTTTTATGTTTGCTCTGAATTGAAAGCCCGGCGTCCGTCGGGCTTTTTTATGTGAGTAAAATCAATGGTTATTAAGCGATAATCTTATCGCGAATTTTTTTCGCTGCACTTTCTAAGGCATCGGCAATGCGATCTTTATCGTAGCTTTTAACTTTTTGAGTATCGAGGTAGAGGGAAAACCCTTCGGAATCGTGCTCAATAAAGCTTGGGTTTGAACCAAGGTCGCGGCGGAAGTCGATAACCTGATAGGTATCGACCGGTTGAGAAAAGCCTTTCATTTCAACCTTGCCCTTTAATCGGCACATGATTTTGTCTTTTACTAGGTTGTAAGTTTCAGAGGAAATTAAAATTTCGCCCGCTTCAGCGCTGCTTTCTAAGCGGCTAGCTAAGTTCACTTCCTGGCCAATGATGGTGTAATCCATGCGGCTTTCGGTGCCAAAGTTGCCTACTGTACAATAGCCTGTATTGATACCCATGCGAATCTGGAGCGGGGTCTTAATGCCTTGTTCCATCCACTTTTTACGTAGGATCTGCATGTGTCGACGCATATCAATGGCCATGGCTAAGCAGGCAAGGGCGTCTTTTTTGGTGCCGTTAGATTTAGGGTCGCCAAAGAAAACCATCACGCTATCGCCTATGAACTTATCGATGGTGCCGCCATGCTTTAACGCGACTTTCGACATTTCAGTTAAATAAGTATTAAGAACGTCAGTGAGGCTTTCTGCTTCCATTTGCTCTGAAAGTGCAGTGAAACCAACGATATCAGAAAAGAAAACTACTAATTTTTTACGCTGAGTTTCTAGTCGTACTTCTTTACGTCCGGAAAAAATAGATTCCCAGATTTGCGGGGAAATATATTTAGAAACTTTGTGAGACAGTTGTTGAAAGCGCTCGACTTGGCCTTGGAATTTGCGTTTCAGGCGCATTAAATCTCGCGCTTGACGGTGAGAGTTAAAGGCCGTAATGGCTAAGTGCATGCCGACGCCCAGAGACGCTGCGACAAATACTTCCGTAGGAATATCTTTCGCTGGAGTAAAGCCAAAGCCTAATACACCTAGGGCGGCCCCAATGAAGAGTGAAATGACACAAAAAGTCCAAGCGGTAATACTGCCAACAACAATGAAGCTGGTATTAATCATGATCAAAAATAAAATCGTCAATTCCAAGGGGAAGCCGATCAGTGCGAGCATCAAACCACATAAAATCGCATCACCATGAATCAGTATTTGGCGAGTACCATAAGGGTGTCGGGCGCGAAATGAACGAGTAAGGTATTGCAGGAGATGAGGGTAGATGAGGGCGATTAGACCCACCCACAGGATGTTGGTTTGAAAATATCCTATAAAGGTTCCAATCATTAAAGTGATACCTGCAGCGGCGTAGCCTAAAACTCGGGCTATGTAATCCTGCATAGGCATGCTCGTTTCACTAAAGTCTGGAATGCTGTTTTCTTTACTCATAACTTCTGTATCGGATTATTTGCTTACTATTTACCCTTATTCGGTACCATTAGGCAAGTAGGATTATGGATTTTTGCTGCTAACCTTTGGGTTATTGATTTAGAATGCAGTAATCAAGTCAAAAAATAGATAAAAACTTAATGGATGCATTATCAGCAATCAGTCAACGAGTCTCCGTTGCGCAATTAACAGGGCCTGGGCCAAATCAAGAGCAAGTAGAGCAACTATTTAAAGCGGCGTTTAGAGCCCCTGATCATGCTTGGATGAGGCCTTGGCGGTATTTAACCATTAAAGATAAAGGATTGGCTGCTTTAGGCGATGTTTTTGCTCAGGCTGGGCTTCACAAAGATCCCGAAATAACGACGGAGAAACTGGAGAAGCTTAAGCGTATGCCGCAGCGAGCTCCCTTGATGATCGTTGCAATCGCGAATATTCAGACTCATGCCAAGGTGCCTGCGGTTGAGCAAAGAATGGCCGTTGCTGCGGGGATTCAAAATATGTTGACGGCCGCTTATGCTTTGGGGCTAGGTGCTATTTGGCGCACGGGTGAGATGGCTTATGATGATCTTGTCGCGGGCGCGCTTGGGTTAAGTGAAAATGAAGAGGTGCTCGGCTTTATTTATCTGGGGCACGTCAACTGTAAATTGAAGCAACCGCCGGAGTTGTTACTGTCTGATTTTGTTCAAGAGTGGAATGGCGACTAACAAATCCTTTAAAAACAAAGCGATAGCTTAAATTTAGTGAATCTAATGCTTGACGGCATTGATGTGGCTACGTATAGTACGCGGCCTCTGCAGACGATGCAGCGAAAGGTGAGATGGCCGAGTGGCTGAAGGCGCACGCCTGGAAAGCGTGTAACGGGCAACCGTTCGAGAGTTCGAATCTCTCTCTCACCGCCACTTATTCTAAAAACCCGAAATATTCTTAGCGATAAGAGTATTTCGGGTTTTTTCGTTTCAGTGCTCCCATTTGATGACTTCTCACTCTTTGTCCGTCCCTTATCCTGTCTTATACGACACGGAAAGTGTGGGTAAATTGACGTTTTACGACATTTTGTTAAGAAATAGCGCTATTTTCGTAGATAGTGTGCGACAAAGTCGTTTTAAAGGCATAGAATCCGCCAAAATTTTGGAGGTGGATAATGCGTATAGGGTCAATAATTGGTTCTGTTTTAGCCGCGGTATTGGTGACGACAACCGTGCAGGCAAACAGTGGCGATCTGAATATTTATGGTTTCATGAGTGTCGGGGTGGGTATACTCGATAAAAATGAAGTAACCATCGAAGACTTTGAGGGCGAGGGGAATTTCAAGCAAGATACTGTGCTGGGTATACAAGTCTCTAAACAAGTTAATGACAATACTACAGCAACAGGGCAGTTAGTCTCGCGTGGTTCGAGTGATTTTAAGACTGAAGCGGCCTGGGCATTCATTTCTTATCAGACATCAACTGATTTAACCGCGAGAATGGGGCGTTTACGAATTCCATTCTTTTATTATTCAGAGTTCTTAGAGGTGGGTTACGCCTACAACTGGGTTCGTTTGCCATCTGATGTTTACAACATTCCTTTTTCTTCCTTTGACGGGGTCGATTTTACTCAGCGTTTTTCGATCGGCAGCTTAGATAACAGCATTCAAGTTAACTATGGTCGTCTTAATGATGAGTTGACAATCTTTGATGAAAATTACCAATCAGACTTGAAGAATATGGCGGGGATCTCTTTAACTTCGACTTATGGGGATTGGGGCTTTCGAATTGCTGGCCAAAGAACGGAAATGACTTTAGATACTGAGGTTGATGAAGCTTATGTCAGTGCTGTTCAGGTAGCGACAATTGCACAAATGACCCATAGCGCTAACCCAACGCCTCAGTCTGGCGTTGACTTGCAAGCGGCTGCATCAGCATTAGCAGAGGCCGAAGTTGTTTTTGTAGAGCAGCGTCGTATCGATCAAGGTCAGACGGGGGCAATATTATTGGCTCAACAGATGAATCTAGATCTAGAGGTTCAGGATGAATTCGCGTTTGATGGCCATGTAGCTGATTTTTATAATGCTGCTATCACGTTTGATAACGGTAATTACAGCTTTATCGGCGAAGTAACGGCAATTGAGTATGAGTCGGGATTATTAGTCGATAATCGCGCATGGTTAGCTTCTTTCGCAAAAAGATGGGGTGATACTACGACGCATCTAACGTATTCAACATCACGTGACGTTTTGAATTCAGGGGATTCGGGTAAGTTACAAGAAGCGTTGAATCTTCAAGGTGAAGATAAAAGTGTCACTTTAGGACTTCGTTATGATTATGACGTTAATACCGCATTAAAAGTTGAAGCCCAATACCACGATGAAATTATGAATCGTGGAGTTGAGGGTGATTACGCCATGTTATACAGCTTTGCTGTCGACGTGATTTTTTAAAGGAAAGAATAATGAAATTAATAATGAATTTGATGGCTAGTATTCTTTTAAGCGTTCCTGCTTTTATTGCCAGTGTACATGCTGAAACCGCAGTGATTGTAAGTCTCGATAATAAAAATACCTATACCAGTATCGATAAGGAACTTGTCGCTAGAATTTTCTTAGCAAAAGTGACTAAATTTCCGGATGGCACAACCGCTAAGCCGGTAAACCTCAAGCAAGGGCACTATTTACGAGAAGGGTTCAATAGAGACTTCTTATCTAAAACCGAAAGCCAGCTGAGTCGTTACTGGTCGCGTCTACGTTTTTCCGGTAAAGCTTCTCTTCCTAAAGAAGTGAATACCGTTGAGGAAATGAAGTTGGCGGTCGCTAACGATCAATCTTTGATTGGCTATATTGATGCCATGGATGTTGATGATACAATTAAAGTGGTTCATAAATATTAATGAACCACTTATATGGCGGCCTGTTTGGCCGCTTTTGTATATTAAAGCGATCGACTACTGTCTATTGGATACTAAATAAAAGGATAACGTGTTTTGTGTTCAGAAATTAAAAATCTCATAATTGCGATATCATTATTTTTTTTAGCGATGATAAGCGGGTTGCCAAATTCTTATGCCGAAGTGAGCCAAGCTTCAGAAAATTCCTTGAAAAGTAAAGGTATCGCCATTTACCAGGAGTTAGGCATTGAATATTATGTGGCGAATTTAAATTTATCGGATATCAATGTTGCTAGTGCTGATATATTGCAATTTGAGGGTGAGCAAAGCCTTATCATTAAAGTGACAACTAAGCGTTGGTCAGCCCGTAAGTGGAAAGCTCAATGGCAAAATAATATTGCGATTAATAATGAGCCGACTACGGATGCACAATTAATTGATCAGCTTGCGCACTTTACCCAGTTTCCTAAAGGCAGTTTGATCAGTGGCGATGAGGTCGTTATTAAATATTCTGAGGACTTGGGAAGCCGAGTATCTTTCAATGGTCATCCTGTTCTTTCAACTAATAATAAAGACTTTTATCGTTATATCTTAAATACCTGGTTAGGCAAGTTCTCCCCCAATCGAATTTTCCGAGAAAAAATATCGGGGCAGGCTGTTCTTGATTACGCTCTACTGGAGGTTTCACGCTTACCCGTTGAGTTAACTCGTATTGATAAGGTAAAACCTTGGTTCAGTGCCGAGATAGAATTAGAAGCAAAGAGAAAGCAACAAGAGTTGGCTGAGCAACAGCGTAGAATCAAGCTCGAACAAGAAAAGAAGAAGCGCATTGCGAGTGAAAATGCACGTCTACAGGAACAAATTCGACAAGAGCAAGTCAATCTAGAAACAGCTCGAAAAAAAGCAGAGGCTTTAAAGCAAGCTAAGTTAGTTGCGGAAAGAAAAGCTAAAGAAAAAATTGAAAACGAGAAAAAAGAGCGTTTAAGAAAGCAAAAGCTAGCTAAGTTAGAGCAGGAAAGGAAACAGCGAGCAGCTATTGAAGAAGCGAAAAAAGAAGAGCTGCGAGCGATTAACAAGCAAAAATACCTGTACGAACTTTATCAATGGGAGTTGCAGGCTAAGTTGAATGAAGCGGTTGTTTACCCCCCTTGGGCTCGTCAATTTAACCAAGAAGGACGAGTATCATTAGTATTTTCAATTAATCGTGCAGGTAATATCGTTAATTTGGACTCAGGGAAAAGTCTCGCTTCTAAGATTCTTTTGCAAGAAGTTGAAAAGCGATTAACTACTTTAGTGGAAGCTTATCCGATAACAAAGGAGCTCAAAGGGGATAGCTGGCCCTTCACGATTAATTATGTATTCAGCCTAGGAAGTGATGAGCAAAAACCGCTAACTAAGCCTCAGTTAGCGGTCTTTGATTAGTAATTAATAATCGTCGCAATCAAAATATTTAAATCCCAGCGCTTGCAAGGCAATAAAGCTAATAGGTGTGCTGAGCTGACGAGTGATGCGTTGTAAATCATGGGGGGCATCCGGTGTTGTTTGCCAAACTAGATTGCAATTATGATCTCCACTGATCAAAAGTCTTAAATACGAGGCGTCTCCTGCAAGGGTCGCCTTATATTCATGTATATTTACCCAAACTTGGTTACCAGGGTAGTGTTTGGGCCAATCTTTATCGGCAGTTTGAAATTCATCTAGCCAAATAAAATCTCGTGGTTGTTTTCGAATTAGATTATGCACTGTAGCGCCTAGTTCCGTTAAATAGTGGAATCAGCAAAAACTAGACCAGTCTCAGGCTTTTAAATATGAGGTTATTTCAAGGCGTATCTCAGGTAATGCTAAGGTAAAGCGGGCTTAGTCGGAAGTGCGGGGTCGGGTATTGTTTAAACTCGTGATATTCAATAACGATATTTCACTTTAGCGAAATATCGTTATGTAAGTGCTCAAAATTAATCTGCTTGTAACGCAGGCGCTCGTAAAGAGGATACTGCGAAAATTTTATTCGTCATGTTCATTAAACTGTTGGACACCTTGATTGCGTTTATTTTCAAGCGCTTTAATTTTATTATCGGTATGCCAGCGCCAAAGCCCTGCGAGCACTGCTCCGCTGATGTTATGCCAGATACTAAAGACGGCCCCCGGTAGGGCTGCAAGTGGGCCAAAGTATTTCAGTGCAAGGGCAACCCCTAAACCTGAATTTTGCATACCAATTTCAATCGCTAAAGTTCGGCATGTCACCTCAGTTTGGCCAGTAATTTTTCCAGCGGTATAACCACTAATTAGACCGATAATATTGTGAAGGGCTACCGCAGCAAAAATAGCGTAACCTAGAGTCGCTATTTCATCGGCATTCAAGGCCACAATAATCGCGATAATTAATAAGATTAAACTGCTAGCAATATCGGCTAAATATTGATTAATTTTGTTGGCAAAGTCAGGCTGAAAGTGGGTAATCAATATGCCCGCGGTGATTGGAACTAAGACCATTTTAATCACGCTGAATAGAATCCCTGCACTATCGACTTGGATCATTTCACCTGCGGTTAGGCTGATAATCCAGGGAGTTGCAATGACGCCCCAGAGTGTTGAAGCCAGTGTCATGCTGACGGATAAGGCGACATCACCGCGGGCGAGGTAAGTCATTACATTGGATGCGGTGCCCCCAGCACAAGCACCTACCACAAGCATGCCGACAGTAAGGTCATTATTTAATTCGAATAAATTCGCTAAGAGCAATGCGGCTAAAGGCATAACCGAAAATTGCACGATAATGCCAAGAGCGATGGGTTGCGGATTATTCCACACGCGTTTGAAATCTTGCAGTCTTAAGGTAAGCCCCATACAAAACATAACCATGGCCAGTAATGGAATAATGGCCGCTTTCCAGCTCACTAAAGGGCTAGGATCGTTATAAGCTAAAAAAGCCACAATAATGGCTAATATGGGAAATAGACGGCTTACAGATAGCATTTGAAGGCTCTTGAGTGCAAAAATAGGCGACTATTGTAGCCTAATCTACATTCTTAAGCCTTACTCATATGCTAAGTTCTGGGCATGTTGAAAGCTATTTACTAACGTTTCTGCTAATAACTGGTTGATCAGATCCAAATGCTCAGCATTGCAATATGGGGAGTCACAATAGCTTAAAACGGTTTCTACTAAACTATGTAGACCTGGAATGTAAGGTGAGATGGACTGTGCGGCGTAATAGGGGTCTAGTTGATATTGTTCAGCAATATTGTGCAATAGGCGCGCTAAAAAGAGCTCGCTTTCGTGCATGCCATGTAGAGGTTTTTCGGATGAAGTACCGCTTGGAGGTCGGCAGCGGGACTGCGGAAAAATTAAGATATTATCATCTTTCATAATTCACTCCTGCCAATGTCTAATATTCACCCTAGCATGAGCATTTGGCTAAAAGATAGTAAGGTTTAGAGAGTAATGACTAGAAAGTCTGATGAGCTCAGAGCTAATAACAGGCTTTTCTTGAGTTGAAGGCCGGTTATCATTGAGCGTGAGGATAAAAAATGGGGAGCGAACTCCCCTAGGCTCAGTCAAAGCAAAAGAGTTGCAGGAATAGAAATGAATTTCAGAACCTGCCGTGCAAAAAAGTATTTATTAACGAATTAAATGGTTTTGAAGTTACTATGTTCTTCATTCCATTGATCCAATAATTCACGGTTGTCATGATCCCAAGGGTGGAAGTCACGACGGAAATAATCTATATAATCACGCCATAAGCTGGGCACCATGCCGGGTTTTTTAAAATAAAACTTAAAACCACTAAACCAGGTGCTAGGTTTAAATAATTGGCCATCTTTCCATAAGAAGATCATCTGCAAAAAGCTGGTGCGTGCTGTGAACATAATCGTGATATTGATCATGGCAAAGATACGAATCCAATAGCTGCCTACGGCTTCTTGATAAACATCAAAAGCGACGGCTTTATGTTCAGTTTCCTCAATCGCATGCCATTTCCACAATTCCTTGAATTGTTCATCCATACCCTCCGTTGCTTCAGGATTGGTTAGAACTTGGTGCGCCATGATGGCGGTGAAATGTTCAAGGGCACAGGTAACCGCCAGCATATGTTTAGCAGGGATTACTTTTCGCATCCAAATACGTTCTTTCTTTTGAAAGGCTTCGTACTTTGAAGCAGGGTAGCCCACGGTATCAAGAAATTTATTGAATTGAGAGTGCTCATGGCCGTGCATGGCTTCTTGTTTTATGAAGCCTTTGATTTGTTCTAATAATCTGGGATCGCTGATTTTATCTTGATGATCTCGTACCGCATCCATAAACATGCGCTCACCTTCAGGAAACTGACAGGATAAGGCACCCATATAAGTGGATTTGAAAGCATCGTTGCCATACCAATATTTTGGTAAGGCGGCTAAATTAAAACCAAAGTCCATTTTACGACCTGGAATATTAATTTCAGCGCTGATGCGTTTTGAATGGGGGTTAATCATAAACGATCTAATTCTTATTAATTTATGCTGAGTATTATAATAATATAGGTCAACAGGAACAGGTTAGGCTGGGACAATATGAAGTGCTTGTTTAAGTGATAGATGGCGAGTATTCACCCTAATTAAAGCCGTGGCTAGATTATTGGGTTGGGTATTTTCGTTATAGAATGGGAGACAATAAACGCGCAGCTTTCGCTAATAATAAGGTAAATGTACTCGGTATTTTGAAGTCTTTGCTATTTGAAAAGTCTGTTAATAGCATCTGCTCTACTTGCTTAGATAAGGATTGGCTTTCAATGAGCGCATTTAATTCGAAGTTGATTCGTAATGAACGATTATCTAAATTCGCGCTGCCTAGAAAACACGCATCCTGATCGATCAACATGACTTTTTGATGCATAAAGCCCGCTTGATAGCGGTGAAATTGAATGCCAAGCTCACTCAATTCTTTGACATAACTAATCATTGCATACTGAATAAAGGCATTTTCACTTTTATCCGGTAAGAGAATATGAATATCAATGCCTTTTAAGGCGGCTAGCTGTAAAGCGCCCATAACCTTTAGGTCAGGAATAAAATAAGGCGTCGCAATCCAAAGGCGTTGTTTTGCTTGTTGGATCAAATGAACAAAGCTAAGGCTGGTTGTTTCGACATTATCGGCTGGCCCACCGGGAATCATCAGTATATTGTCATTGTATTGCGAGCCTTGGCTGACAAAAGCTTTCCAGTTTAATTTGGGCATTTCTTGTTGTGCCCAGTACCAGTCTTCAACAAAGGATAGCTGTGCAGCCAGCGTCGCGGGGCCATCTATCTGCAAGTGGGTATCGCGCCAAGGTCCTAACTTGGGATCAGAGCTTAAATATTCATCACCGACATTGTGGCCACCTAAAAAACAGGTTTCGCCATCAATGATTATCAACTTGCGGTGATTACGAAAATTAAGTTGTAGCTTTTGGCCAAATTTGAATTTTAATGGATTAAAGCGACTGCAATGAATACCAGCGGCCGATAGGGCATCAAGGTAGTCATCATCCAGTGAGCTGCCGATTTCATCAAATAGGAAATATATTTCTATTCCTTGCTTCGCTTTCTTGATTAACGCTTGCTGTAAACGCTGGCCCAGTTGATCGTTATTGATGATATAAAACTGGATAAGAATGGAGCTTTGAGCGGCCTCGATACCCCTGAATATATGAGCAAATGTCATTTCGCCATTAATTAATAATTGGGCATGATTCTTTTCAGTCTGAGGAATACGGGCAAGTTTTTCTAAAGGCGAGGCGAAAGTCGACTTGTAACGGCTTGGATAAGCTTGTGAGCAGCTACTTTGTTGCTCGGTTAATAAATCCAGTGCGTCTTTACCGGCTTTTCGAGCTTTTTTATAGCCATGAAAACGGCGGCTGCCAAAAAATAAATATAAGGGTAACGCAAGAAAGGGAATAAAGGTGAGGGTGGTTACCCAGGCTAGGGTGCCTTGTGACGTGCGGCCATTCCAAATGGCATCGATGGCGGCAACAAAGCCCGCTAGATACAGAGCAAAAGTCCAGCTCCAAATTGCGGTATCATTCCAAATGTCTGCGGTTAACCAAGTCAATCGAGGCTCCAGCCAATAAACACTAAAATATTAGTATAGAGTGAGCACGGGGTGGAGCCAAGCAAGGTATAAGCTAAACTATTTACCGATTAGGCGTAAAAACTCGCTGCGAGTCGCAGGTTGCTCACGGAATGCGCCGAGCATAACAGAGCTAGACATGGATGAGTTTTGTTTCTCAACCCCACGCATCATCATGCACATATGACGCGCTTCGATGACGACCGCCACTCCACGTGCCCCGGTAACTTGTTGTACAGCTTCAGCGATTTGCTTAGTCAAATTCTCTTGAATCTGTAATCGACGAGCAAACATGTCAGCAATACGAGCGAACTTAGAAAGTCCCAGTACCTTACCATTCGGTAAATAACCGATATGCACTTTACCGATGAAAGGCAGCATGTGGTGCTCGCACATCGAATACAATTCAACATCACTAACAACTACCATTTCGTCGTTATCACTGGCAAAAACCGCATTATTTACGATGCCTTCTAAGGATTGCTCGTAGCCGCTGGTTAAAAATTGCATGGCTTTGGCAGCACGTTTAGGGGTATCCAGTAGCCCTTCACGGTTAACATCTTCCCCAAGTTCGGTGATGACCTGAGAGTAAAGATCAGACAGCGCTTTCATCGCTTCTCCAGAATAAAATTTCGTCGCATTGCATAATGCCCGCGCATTTTACGCAATTATCAAATAATGTTAAAGGACTGGTAGGGGGCAATGTGTTGGCAAGCCCGTAAAAAGTCTTGTTTATTGCTAATCGCAGCGCTACAGAGTAATTGATGATGGGCTTTACGCTGCTTCAATTGGGCTAAATCATAGCCTTGCTGCTGTAAAATAAAGCAAAGGCGTCGAGCGATGGCTTCACCTGAGTCGACTAAATTAATCTCAGGATATAACTCAGCAATGTGCTTAGATAATAGAGGGAAGTGAGTGCAACCTAATACCATTTGGTCAATGGTGGAGTGAGCTAGAAAAGGCGAGAGAATATTCTCTAAAGCGCTACGTTCTATGTGACCCGTGAACCAGTGCTGCTCAGCGAGCTTAACCAGTTCGCTGCTGCCAATTCTAGTGACATGACAGTCTTGGCCATGATCTTGGATTAGGTTATCGATATAAGCTCGATGGATCGTGGCAGGGGTCGCTAATAAAGCAATATCTTTTGATCGGCTAAGGCTAGCCGCTGTTTTTAATGCCGGCACAACGCCAATGACAGGGATGGTCAGAACTTCTCTAAGTGATGGCAAAGCTAGGGTACTGGCGGTATTGCAGGCAATAACAACAATTTGTATGTCATGCTCACGACAAGCTTGAAGGCAGAGTGCCACTATGCGCTCAATGAGGACATTATCAGGCTGGATACCATAGGGGAATAGCTGGTTATCCATAAGATAGCAGCTATCTAACCCTGGAACAGCTTGGCGGATATGTTGAAAAATACTAAATCCGCCGACCCCAGAGTCAAAAATTAACGCTTTTGCCATAAGTTAAAACTAATTCGCTTTAAACGTTAAGCTGAAAGTAACGGGAACGGTATGAGTAATGGATTTTAAACCGGCAATCTGTTGAAGCTTATTAATACCTGCAACTAGGTTGAAGCTTTGTGCATCGATGATCATCGGTGTAATAGAGCTTACGGTAATGGTCTTATCTTTATTAGGGCTGATAAGCACTTCACACTGAGCTTGGGCTTGCTCACCGTGGAGAGAGACTTTACCGCTTAATTGAAAACGAGACGATTGACCCGCGCTGACCTGAGCTAAAACCGTTGCAGGAATTTCAGCTTCGAAACGAGCACTGGCAAAGCGAGACACCTCAAATAAATGCTCATTCATACGCTCATCTCGGATACCAATACGGGTATCGACACTGCTTAAGTCAATATTGATTTGCGCAAACCCTGAGTCTTTTACTTCGGCGGTAAAGGCTTTAAAGCGGTGTATTTCTGCGATGTGGGTATTTTTATTGGTTAAAAAATGAACCGAAGACGGTTGCTGCAATGCCCAGTCAGCTTGGCTGAAGCTTGAAATTACAAGGCTGATAGCCAGTGTTAAAAAGCGCATAATGATTTCCTTATAGGGGTTTATATCAGTGTAGTTGTTTTAAATTAGCAAATGAATACTGGATGATCAATGCAGCTTCTTTAAGTACCGACTCGGTATTTTTATGTTCTAAACGCATGCGCTGTTGATCTTGTTGGAAGCGCATTTTTTTTGGAAGCGCTTTATAAGCTTCTTTAATTGCCATGAGTTTACAAGCTTCGAAGTGGCTATGGAGAGACGTGAATTGTGGCTGTAGCATGATGTCGGTATCTAGGGCATCTGCTAGATGATGAATGCGTAATACCCCTTCTGTAATTTCACATTGCTCGCTGATTAAAGATTGAGCAATAAAGCGAATGTCTGCAATGATGTTGTTATTACGTTTATCGAGATTCTGTTGGGCTAGTAGACGCTCAGCTTCATCCTTTTCTAAAGCGGCTTTGTGCTTAGCCTTAATTTGAGCATGCAGATACAGAGCGTAAGCCGCTAATAAGAAGATAATAATACAGGCCAAGATCAATAGGCCTAGTTTAGTCGATGGCATAGGGTTTGATATCGAGATTTAATTAGGAGGCGCTATTTTACTCTGCTTCGTTGGCCCAAGCTAGCTGATTTCGGCCATTATTTTTGGCCTGATAAAGTGCTTTATCAGCAGCGTCAATGAGAGCACTATGGTTTGAAAAGCGTGATTGTTGGGATAATTGAGCGATGCCAATGCTCATGGTGACAAACCCTAATTCGATTTCCGGTGCGTGTTTAATCTGGCTGTCTAATAGCGTATCGAGCAATCGCTGAGCTTGAAGGTGGGCTTCTTTAGGTGAAATCGAAGGTAATAAAATAGCAAACTCTTCGCCACCAAAGCGTGTGCACAGTTCACCAGCACGATGAAATGTTGTTTGAATAATTGAAGCGACTTGTTGTAAGCAGGTATCTCCCTGAGAATGACCAAAATAGTCATTATAATGTTTGAAGAAATCGATATCACACATCAACAGGGTTAAATTACTCTCATGGCGCTGTGCACGGTCAAATTCTTGCGCGATACCATGGTCAAATGCTCGACGGTTAGGAAGCCCCGTTAATGCATCATTCAATGCTTGTTTGGCCAATACTCTATTAGCGTTGACTAAGCTTTTTTTACTCAGTTCTAATTCATATTGGACAGAGTGGTGTGAGATTGCCGCGGCTACATTTTGCCCTGTAAGCTGTAAAAACCTTAAATTTTCGTCATTCGAATTCAGTACGGGTAATGAATTAAAAAAGAGCACAAAGCCAATTACTTGTTTTGCACGATGGAGTTTTACGGCGGTAATCCCTTGAATTTTATTCGCTGATAATTCAGCTAATAATTCGCCAGATAGTATACGACTATCTAGGCATTCAAATTGAACGATTTCTTGCTGTTCCAATTGTTGAAGAGTAAAAGCAATTAGACAAGGAAGAGTTGTTGAACTGATTTGTTGCTGGTTTAAATATTGGTTAACAAAGCTCTGTAACGTTGTTGACTTACTCTTGTTAAAATAGAGGTAAGCATTTTGGTGGCCGCTGATAAGTGCCGCTTGTAATAAAGACTCATGAATATTGTTCTTAATTTTATCTCGAGTACTTAAGAATAGCGCACTGGAAGAACGTAATAACGTTTGACTAAACGCGGCTTTGTTTGCGAGTAGTTTATTCTTCGCTTTTATTTTCTCTTCTGCATCGTTAGCTCTAATAATTAGCTGGTGTCGGCCCCAAGCGTTTATGATTAGTTGAGTCGCAAGATTTAATAATGAAATATTGTCTTTGTTCATTTGGTGCTTTGAATCTAATATTGAAAAACCGATGCAACCGACCAGAGTATTTTCGTCATTAAAAATGGGTGTGATTCGAGTTGAAATAAAGCCATTCGGAGAGAGTTGCTGGGCTAGATCAAATAGAAGGTTATCTTCTTGATTATCTTTGGCTTCTATAATCAGAGTATCGGGTGATGATAGTTGCTTAGCAAAGGCTTCATTATTTGGAATGCTGAATCGGTTAGCGAAAGGTTTCATTAAACTTGCAGAGCGGCGCCATTCAGACCAAAGGTTGGCTTCTTTTAAGTCTGGGCTCAATTGCAGAATATAACTGTGATCGAGGGTTAAAGATTGAGCAATGGCTTGTAAGGTGTTTTCCATGGTGCTGCGAAAATTTTGCGGTGAACAACTTAATAATTGGTTACCATGAAAGTTCAGCATACCTTCAAATTCGATTCTTTGATTGAGTGCGGCAGTATTTGCTTGAATATCTTGAAATAGGCTTGTCAGATGAACCTCGTGTTTTCTTAAATCTTGAATGACGCCAGTAAACCGAGTATCGGGAGAAGACGTATCGGCAGAAACAGTAATCGCGAGTGGAATAGAATGCCCTTGCTTATGTTTTCCGATAATCGTGCGTTCAATGTGTAATTGCTGTGATTGAGCACTTGATTTTTTTAGTGCGAGATTAATGTAGTTAGTATGACTTTGACCTTGGCTTTCGGACATCAGTATAATTATTGGCTGAGCGATAACTTCTTCTAATGAATAGCCAAATAGTTGTTGGGCTGCCGTATCAAAAGCTCTAATAACCCCATGGTCATCGATGACAATGATGCCATCAATGAGTGGCTCTTGACTGCTGGCTAAAATTTCAGAAATTGAGCGTTGCTTCATATGTTACCTTTTTCATAGCTCACTTCTTAATCCCTCTTTTTTGAACTAAGGTCACCCTTTACATTAATGATGGTTGTTCAAATAATAATCGCAAGGGTCAATGCCGATAAAGTTGGCTTATAGCATGCCATAGACGATAATTTTCAAACTCTTAGAATTTTATCGCATTAAAACTGAAGCTTTTTTGGCTTTTCTGTATAAATCAGCTAGTCTGAGTAGATAACCATGGACGTTGGAATACGCGCATATGAAGTTAGATAATCGCTGGGTGACTGCAGATGGCACCTTGAATGAATTACCGATTACCATTCACAGTCGTGAAGACTGGAAGACGACTGCAGAAAGTGGCCGCTTTCCTATTTGTATCCAAATAGCTTGGCATGCGTCAGCTAAAGATGAGGGTAATGCCCACCCGTCACAAAAAGAAATGCAGCAAATTGAAGTGTTTCATCACCAATTGCAATTGCAATTAGAAAACGACGGTCATTCGGTCATTGCTATGGTTATTACTCATGACGGTGTTAATCAATGGGTGATATATACCGATGACATAGAATTGGTTAAACAGGGGTTGAATAACCTAACAGCTCCGGAAGAAGGTCTACCAATAGAAATAGTAGCCGATGAAGATAAGGAATGGCTCACCTTTAAAAAAGTACATCAAGCTATTCAATAGAGCTTGATGTAACTTCTTTTGAGCTAGATTAATTAAGGCCTTTCTTTCTTTGGCGTTTGGAAGCGTTTTCCCTTAAGCGCTAAACGTTTTCTCTCGGCTTTGGCTTCTTCTTTTGCTAAGCGTAGCTCTTCCGCAGCAATCTCTTCCGCAATCATCATCTCTGGTGTTTCTAGGCTTAAAGAGCCAATTTTCTTAGAGCGGAAATCATGTAATACAATTTCTCCCGCTTTATGCAAATCAAGCTTGCCACCACTACGAATACAGCCGCGTTTACGGGCGACCATTTCAAGTAGGCTATCCCCTGATTCTGCTAATACATCCAACTTATAACGCGTCTTTAGTGCATCAGGGTAAGCTTTGGCAAAATACTCTAAGGCGTACATGGCAACGTCTTCATATTCCATAGCGGTATTTTTAATTGCACCACTCGTCGCTAGGCGGTAGCCGCTATGAAAGTTTTCAAATTTTGGCCATAAAATCCCCGGCGTATCACTCAGCACAACTCCATTTTTAAGGTCAATCATCTGTTGGCGTTTGGTCACGGCGGGTTCATCACCCGTATTAGCGATATAGCGACCCGCTAGGGAGTTGATCAGGGTGGATTTACCAACGTTTGGAATCCCCATCACCATTACTCGGATATTGTTCTTTTTGTCGGCACTCTGATTGACGATGCTTTTAATCATCTGAATAAGCTTTTGACTTTGCTTATGATCTTCTGCGACTAACGCGAGAGCGTGGGTATTTTCTTGCTGCTGAAAGTGCTCAATCCAGAGTTTAGTGATTTTAGGGTCGGATAAATCATCTTTGTTGAGAACTTTGATGCAAGGCTTGCCCCCACGCAGTTCGTCAACCAAGGGGTTGGTACTGGAGTAGGGCAGGCGAGAGTCCAATACTTCAACAATCAAATCGATATCAGGCATCGCTTCAAGAATTTGATTGCGGGCTCTGTTCATGTGCCCAGGGAACCAGTTAATGGCCATATATAATGTACTTCCAGATAAATCTTGGTGAAGAGCCAGCGCTCGAATGAGGCTGGCTGGTCGTTAAGAGAGGCTGCTCTCTTAGTTAAGCAAAAACTGAATTATCAGAGCTACTTTCTGATGATTCTTCAGCAGACTCTTGTTGAGGTGCGCCATCTTGAGTAAATTCTTCTTGAGCCGTATCAGTCGAGCCATCGGTCGAATTGATGGTTTCTATTTCTTCAGCGGCTTCATCATTGTTTGCTGAATCCATTGTCGGTGCCACATCGTTAGTGATTTCAGCTGGGCTTGATGTCGCTTGAGCTTCTTCGGCTAGATCGGCACTTTTTTGCTCGATTTTTGAAGCTTTACGAGCATCTTCAAGTTCTTTAGCTCGCTTTTTCTCAGCTTTAGCGATGGTGCGCTCATGGCCACTCCAAACGTTAGGCTTATGGTTGGTATCTTTGATTCCATTCTCTTCAGCAATTTCACGGGCCATGGAATTACCCATTTCATCGGCGTCACGAGCAATCAATTTACGCTCACCCGGCTCAAGTTGAGTCAGAAGGTCAATTAGGGCGTGGCTCAATACATCTTTGGCTAAATCATCACGAGACTTACCAAAACGCTTAGCAATCGTGCTTAGCATCGCCAAATCATTCGCATCTAATTGCAAATTAAGTGAAGCTTGGGTTAAAGCTTGCGCTTTTTTTGCTTTCTCTTCGGTATAATAGCGGTCAATAAGGGCTTGGGTATTGGTCAGCTCTGGGGCTTGCATAGTTCAAGATCCGTTTTAAAAATTTAATACATACACGATACCGAGTTTTACTCAACGTGCAATAAGATGGCAACAGTATATCTGAGCCATCAAAAAGAGGCAGCTAGTTTTATGACAATTGAACAGACAATTCGTAACAAGGTAGAGCAGGAGCTTGCTCCAAATGAACTGATTCTTCTAAATGAGAGTCATATGCATTCAGGTCCTGCGCTGAACTCACATTTTAACTTAACGTTAGTCAGTGATTTATTTTTGGGTAAACGACCCGTTGCTCGACATCAAATGATTTATAAAATATTGGCGGATGAGCTGGCAGGTGAAGTCCATGCCTTAGCGTTACACTTGTTTACCCAAGAAGAGTGGCTGCAGGCGGGCAATACCAGTCAGTCGTCACCTAATTGTCAAGGTGGTCATTAGATAGGTATTGTTCTGGTCATTTGAAGCCATGACTATGGCCAAATTACACCTATTAAATGTAATTTAGAGCAGGTACAGTACTGCTCATTACAATTATAATTTGGAATAGCACTCGAATGCGCCTACTAACCGTCTTAATATTCATGGCTTCTTTTAGCTTTTCTACCCATGCCGAAACCAGTGATTGGGAACTTGAAAAAGAGGAAGAAGATCTTCAGCTTAAAATTTATACCCGTGAAATTTCCGGCTCAAGCCTTAAAGAATTTAAAGGTGAGATGTTGGTAGAAACTCAATTGACGACTCTCGCGGCGCTGATGCTTGATAGCCAAGCGGCTCCAAAGTGGATGCATCAGTGTGAAAAGTTTGAAGTGGTAGAGCAACTTGACGAAAGAAACGCCATTACCTATTTTATCAATGGCGCTCCTTGGCCAGTTAGCGACCGTGATGCCGTTGTTTCTTCTTCAATGAGCCAAGATCCTGAAACGCTGACAATGCGCATAGATGTGAGTGTCGTTGCAGATTATCTACCGATAGATGATGATTATGTCCGTATTCCTCATATGACGGGGTTTTGGGCGTTTACCCCTATTGCGGAAGGGAAAGTTAAAATCGTTTATCAAGTTCATGCTGATCCAGGTGGTAGCTTACCTGCGTGGTTAGCGAACAGTGTTGTCGTGGATACCCCTTATTATACGATGAGTAATTTGCGTGAGATGCTAAAACAAGAAAAGTATCAGCAAGCTGAAATTCCCTTTATTAAGAATACCCACTAAATTTCAATAGCTTACCGTTGGGATTAGGACACTTTTATTGACATAAAATTGTCATAATTCTCATTTATTCTGCATCACCATACTTCTTTATAGGTGGTGCAGTACCGAATGTTAAAAAACCTCATTCTACTTTTGTCTTTATTCTCTCATTGGCTTCACGCTGATCTTAATCCCCAAGCTAATATTTTTGCTATTCATGGATCCAATACCATTGGGGCTAGCTTAGCGCCCGCACTGGTTTCAGGCTATTTGGCTAGCCTAGGCGCAAAGAATATTGAAAGCCATTCTAAGTTGGAGAATGAAAGCCTTACGTTAGCTAAGCTGGGTCAATATGAGCAAGTTATAAAAGTGAATATCAATGCTCATGGCAGTGGGACTGGATTTCGAGGGTTAAAAGAAGGTCTTGCAGACATTGCAGCAGCCTCTAGGCCTGCTAAGCAGAAGGAGATCGATAGCCTGTCGATAATGACGGATCTTAATAGTGAGAAATCTGAACACATCATAGGCATTGATGGTTTGGCAATTATATTACACCCTAATAATCCTATAAATGAATTAACGGTTGAGCAAATAGCTCAAATATTTACCGGCAAAATTTCAAACTGGTCCGAGCTGGGTGGACGTAGAGGGGAGATCTCACTGTATAGCCGTGACCATAAGTCAGGTACTTGGGATAGTTTTAAGCGCATGGTCTTAGGAAAGTCTGAGCTGGCTGATAATGCCCTTCGTTTTGAAGCTAATGATGAGTTATCTGACCATGTGAGTCGAGATGTTAATGGGATTGGTTTTGTCGGTCTGCCTTCGGTGCGTAAGGCAAAGATGATTGCCGTTTCAGATGGTTTTTCTAAGGCTTTAAAGCCCACTCAGTTGACCATTTCGACTGAGGATTACGCATTATCAAGGCGGCTGTATTTTTATACTCTCCATAACTCGGTTAATCCCCATGTCGATCCATTTATTCAGTTTGTTTTAAGCCCAGAAGGCCAGGAAATCGTCGCAGAAAGCGGTTTTATTGCGCAAAATATTGAGGCGGTTGAGCCTGTTGGCTATAGCGATTTACCCGCTGATTTCCAGCAACTAACGGATGATAGCCAAAGGTTAACCGTTAACTTTCGCTTTAAACAAGGCAGTGCCAAGTTAGATAACCGTGGATTAAGAGACATTAAGCGCTTGGTTAAATTTAGCCATGAGCATGGCAACAAAAAGTTGGTTTTGATCGGCTTTGGTGATCAGAAAAAGACTCAGCAAAGGTCACAATTATTATCTAAGTTACGGGCTATGGCTGTCCGTCGTGAATTAGTCAAACAGGGGATTTACCCTAAATACAGTCATGGTTATGGGGATCAACTCCCGGTAGCATCCAACTTGAGAGAGGAAGGGCGGTTGAAAAACCGACGGGTTGAGGTTTGGCTGACTTCTTATGAATAAAAACATGATTAATCAGGTAACTCTATAGATAGCATCTACACTAAAAGTATATAACTACGACATGCTTTTTAGGAGATGCTTAGATGTCATCGACTGTTACAAGTAACCAGCAAGGTAATCATTTAAATATTGCGATTGCTGGGCGCTTTGACTTTTCAATTCTACAAGATTTTCGCAATGCCTACACATTAGAAGTAGAGGGGCCAATTGCGGGAATTTCAATTGATTTAAGCCGCTCTGAGCATATGGATAGTTCTGGAATGGGATTATTACTGACTCTAAAAAAAGAGCTAAAATTAGACAGTGGCCGTATAGAGCTTAATAATTGTAAGCCCCACATACGAGATGCATTATTAGCCGCACGCCTTGATCATTTTTTTAAGGTGAACTGATTTTGCGAATTTTGATCGTTGATGATCTAGAAGCAAACCGTGTATTACTCTCCCACTTAGTCGAACTTCAAGGGCACGTAGCGATTCCTTGTCCTGATGCTGAACAAGCCTTGCTTGCTTATGATACCCATGGTGCTGATCTTATTTTCATGGATGTCGTCATGCCAAAAGTTGATGGTTATTTGGCGGCAAAGCAATTAAAAGAAAAGATTGGCGATTATTTTGTTCCAATCATCTTCATTACGGCCTTACAAGATGAGGATGCATTGGTTCGTTGTCTTGAATTTGGCGATGATTACCTCGTTAGACCCTTCAACCAGATCATGTTCAATGCAAAAATTGCGGCTCATATACGGACTATTGATTTGCATCGAAAAGCAGAGCAGCAGCATACCGAGTTAACCTATTTGCATAATCGTTTGATGCAAGAGCAAGAAATGGCGCAACATGTCTTCGATCATGCAACTCAGGTTAATCATCAAAACTGCGAAAATATTGAAACCTACTTATCCAGCGCATCACAATTTAATGGTGATGTCTTATTAATTGCCAAATCTCCTGCAGGTGGCGTTTACGTCATGTTAGGTGATTTCACCGGCCATGGTTTACCTGCGGCATTAGGCAGTTTGCCATTATCTCAGTTATTCCATTCTTTAGTTTTAAAGCAGCTGTCTGTAGGAGATCTCGCCCGAGAGTTGAACCGTGTTCTGGTTGATTTTTTGCCCGATTATATGTTTTGTGCCTGTGTCATTGCAGAATTAAACTCTCAAGGTGATCAGTTGCGATTGTGGTCAGGGGGCTTGCACGATAGCTTGATATTGAATGATAACTACCAAGTCAGTGAGCGCATCTCGTCATTGCATATGCCTTTGGGCATATTAGAAGATGATGTATTTAATACGG
Source organism: uncultured Oleispira sp. (assembly GCA_913019965.1). Lineage (GTDB taxonomy): Bacteria > Pseudomonadota > Gammaproteobacteria > Pseudomonadales > Oceanobacteraceae > Oleispira. The sequence continues at coordinate 152,214 of CAJVZR010000001.1, read as the reverse complement.
GGAGTTTAGAATTTAAATTGGCCCCAAGTGACAAGGTAATATTTTATACGGATGGCATATTAGAAGCGGCTAATGATCGTGGTGAGTTGTTTGGCCGTCAGCGGTTTGAGACAGTATTAGAACGTTCCCAGTGTGATATTGAAAAAGTTCGTAAAGGCTTTCATCGCTTTATTGGTTATCAACAAGGTAATTTGACCCAAGATGATGATATCAGTCTTGTGAGTATTTCAGCAGGACCTGTGAGTTTTAATAACATAAAAGAAAATCAGCTGCACCAGGTCGCTTATGATATCAATCGAGCACCAGTGCCTTGGTCGATCGATATGAAATTATCGATAACGGAGCTACGATTAGGTAGTCCTGTCTCGCAACTGGTTGATATGGTCGGAGAAGCAACCGGGTTATACAGCGATAAACCGGTATTATCGGTATTAATTTCAGAAACCTATAATAATGCATTAGATCATGGTGTATTAGAATTAGAATCAAGTTTAAAAGATGGACCCGAAGGGTTGTTCAATTATTATGCTTTAAGGGAACAGCGATTATCGGAATACGATAAGGGTCAAATTGATATTCATATTGCACATAGACTCATGGACGCTGGTGGTGAACTGATTATCACTGTTCAGGACTCAGGAAGCGGCTTTGATTTTCAACAACTGGTATTGAGTAGTGGTGAAGAAAGTCATGGTCGTGGGTTATCTTTAGTGGAGCAGCTCAGCGAAAGTATGACTTTCACTGATAGTGGCCGCTGTATTGAGGTCACTTATCGCTATCGAAAAGACTAATGACCCCAGGTAATCTAACCAAGTTAGCAGATCAGGCTAGCCTTTACTGGCATGAAAGTGTAAAAACATTTCGATGACGGCAGGAGGGATATTAATACACATTTGATTCGATAAATCTTCGTCTTCATCGATTTCCGCCATTTCGGCTTCTTCTGCAAATAAGCCGGATGCGTACATGATAGGGAAAATCCATTCCGCCATCTTATCTTCTTCTTTACCGTACCAAGTCTCTTCACCTTGTAATACACCGGCCATGAAGCCTGCAGCCCATGCTTCAATCGCGGCACCTTCTTCATCATCATCTTCAACCTGTAGTGTTAGATCGCAAGGTACAGGGAAGTCTTCGCCGGAATCTAGCCAAGCCTGAATTTCGTAGCTGAGCTTGCGGATTAAACGCTGCACACGCTCCAATTGCTCATCCGTGAAGGCTGTTTTGTTGGGGAAAATAATGTCATAGATCTGAGCCCATTCAAGATTAATCGGGCCCGTCTTAATGGCCGTAATTAGGCCATGTACTTCAAAAAAATCAAATGAATCTTGGCGTTCAAGCTCATCTTCAAGCATTTGACCAAGAAGTTCGAGTTCATCTTCATCTAGTGCTGGGATAGATAACAAGTCAGACATACAATACTCTCCAATAATTAGCCCGATTATATCAGGATTCAATACAGAAGATGAGCCCAGCGAGACAATCATTGACCCATCACACTTCGATTCAATTAAATGGACAAGACGTTAATGTGACGATTCGTGCGATGAAGCGAAAATCTCTACGATTAGCGGTAACAGAGAAAGGGGAGATTGAAGTAAAAATCCCCCTTCGCTGTCCTAAAAAAGAATTAATGGCCTTTTTGAATTCACATACTCTTTGGCTTCAGCAACGCTTGGAGCAATTTGATGTTCGACAGCAAATTGAAAGAGAGCAAATGCTGTATTTGGGGGAAATCTTTCGTTTTCAGCAAAGTGCCCAAAAAAGTAAGCAGCCGGTATTATTAGCCGGTATTTGTTATTTTCCTCAATCTTGGGATAGCAGCAGTTTGAACGCTAAGGTTGAGCTATGGCAGCGACAGCAAGCAAAAGACATCTTTCAGCAATTAATAGACCGCTGGTGGCCTCATTTTTCTCAAGGTGCATTAATTTCTAGACCTATATTACGGGTGAAAAAAATGCGCAGCCGTTGGGGGTCGCTATCGAGCAAAGGCTATATCAACCTTAATTTGAAATTGCTTGAGCTGAAACCAGAAATAATCGAAATGGTGGTCGTACATGAGCTTTGTCATAGCCACTTCTTTGATCATAGCGCTAACTTTTATCGCTTGATGGCCGAAAAACTCCCACACTATAAGGAGCTTGAGGCGCAGTTAAAGCAGATTGAAAAAGACGCGGCTTATTGAGCGGTGGTCGATCTAGGGTTAATACATTTGCCAAGGCTGTGAATACCAATAATAACGACCTTTTTGTTTACTTGGCGCCGTACAGTTATAGCGGCTTCTTTTTCCGGATAACTTTTCCTTAGCTTGGCTGGTCAATAGAATACTTTCTGCGTCTTTTTTAACTTCAGTCGGAATCGCACCTTGCTGGCTAGCAAAGCATTGGATGCGTTTAGAATTATAATCACTGGGCATCAGTTCAATGGCTAATTTAGGCGGGTTGTTCTCTGCACGAATCATAGGCTCTTGTAATTGCGAGGGGTGTACCGGCATAGCCAAACTTAATAGTTTCGTTTTTAATGTTTTCACATTGGCGTAGATTCCTGATGCAGGAAAGCGTGGCAGAGCTTGAGGATGACTGAATTTTCCAATGGGCCCTGACTGTTGGCCAAAAGCCAGCATGTGCTTTTCTTGTAGCCAAGGTGCCATGGCTAGGGTGAATTCGCCATAAGGGTAGGCCAACATATTACCGACCTTGCCTAAACGGCGGGATAGCTCTTCTTGGGCGCTTAATATTTCTTGCGCTAACCATTGTTCTAAATTTAAACCTTTTGGTATCGAGGGCAGGTGAGCATGGCTAACAGAATGGTTGGCAATGGTGATGCCGTTGTCTACTAATTCCTTAATCTGTTGCCAGCTCATAATGCCGCGATTACGCTCATTAACCGCTTGGGTATTGACGAAAATAGTAAAGGGCCAGCCACGGCGCTTAAGCTCTGGGTAAGCATTAGCGAAAATGGAATAATAAGCGTCATCAAAGCTAATAGCGACTTGCATACTTTTAGGTTCTTTCGGGCTTGTAGGATCTAAGAGTTTACGGCTAGCGCTTTCTAGATCGACCACTTTAAAACCTAAAGATTCGATTAGATTCATATGTTCGATGAATTGCTCTGGGCTGACACTGGTGGAGTTGGGCGTGCCTAGGTCAACATGATGATATTGTAAAACAACTAAGCTATGAGCCGACAGGCTGATAGATGAGATAAATAATAAGCTAATCAATGATTGAATTAAGTTTGTCATAGCGCTGAATAAAGTTCCTAGTCGTTCGATGCCGTGCTTAGAGCGAATGAAGATTGAATTGCTTTAATCGATGGAAGGCTTGACATATTTGTTTAAAAATATCGCTATCCCCACCTTTATCGGGGTGATGCTGCTGCGCTAAGCGGCGATATTGTACTTTCAAATCAGCAGTAGGAATAGGGGCGTCTAACTCCATTAATTGTAAAGCCGTTTTGATATCCTCGTCATGCTGGGGCACAAAAACTTTTTGCCAGAAATTAGTTAATAATGCTTCAACATCCTGGCTGCTAGTCGTCGAAAAGTGTGACCAGTCTAAGTAGTATTGAGCTAATGGGTCGGCTTGTAAAAGAGGTTCGTCCTTATAATTAATAGGAGAGTAAGCCGAATTCTCGATGGGATGCTTAATAATTTTTAATGCCGAGATTTCTAACGTCGCATGATTATCTAGAGCCCACGCCTGTTGTAATAAATAAAGACAATGAAAAAGTAGAAAGTGGGTTTGAAACAAAACTAAAGGGTCTCGTAATGCATCTGGGGCAAAGAACTCATGCGGTGGGCTTTGCAATAATGTTAAGAGTTGATGTTCAGAAAAACCCGCAGGCTGTTCTGCCAATAATATCGTTAATACTTCCATTAACTCGTTGACGAGCTCTTCTTCAAGATTAAGCGGCTTGATAATGGCCTATCCTTTTATCGTTTTACTCAGTTATAGTAACTTCATCTCATTATCTTAAGTATATGACAAAAATTCTGATGACAGACAGTAAAGAAAAAAAACCATTACCTAGGCGCGCCCATCTCATCACGCCACGTGGCGAGCAGCAGATGAAAGACGAACTTGATTTCCTGTGGCGCAAGGACCGACCCGTGGTAACTCAGCAGGTATCTGATGCTGCAAAGCTCGGTGATCGCTCTGAAAATGCAGAGTACATTTATGGTAAGAAACGCTTGAGGGAAATTGATCGAAGAGTTCGCTATCTGCGTAAGCGACTGGAGATATGTGAGGTGGTCGAGCGGCCTCCGCTGGATGTTGAGCGAATTTATTTTGGTGCTTGGATTGAGCTAGAGGATGATGACGAAACATTATACCGTTATCGAATAGTCGGTGAGGATGAAATAGACTTGCCTAATGATTATATAAGCGTGGATGCCCCGCTAGCCCGCGGTCTGCTGGGGAAGCGGTTGGATGATGAAGTCGAGGTGCGTCTTCCAAAAGGGGATGTGAATTATTGCATTGTTGCCATTCACTATGAGCAGCCTAACTGGGATAGGAAAACTTGGTATCAAGCCCCTTCGGTATTGAAATTCGATAGTTAACGGCCTTATAGACAGTAAGAAAGCATGTAAAAAGACTGACGCAAGCGGCGTATTAATTGATAACTGCTAACCTTAAGTTAAGTCGTAAATTAATTGAGGCCTACATGCAGTATCCAAATGTATTGGTGGTGATTTTATCCCAGTTATTCGTCTCTTTCTGGATGATGAGTGCAAATGCTGAGGATTTAAAACTGAAAGAGTTGTATAAAATGTCGCCCAATATTCAAACCATAAAGCAGGTTTGTCCTTGGCGCTCTTCTACGACAAAGGGCATTATTCGTTTAATGCAGGTAGAAGAAAAGGGAGCCCATAAACTCTATGTGCAATGGCTGCGTGAAGGCATTGCCGGTACCGCTCAAACGCCCATCTCAACGATAGGTATTAGTGAGATCAATGATCAAGGTTATTATCGCTTTGATTTGCCTGGTGGTCGCTTGATGGCGGGTGCTTGTTCGATCGAAACCATTATGGAGGATATTGTTGACGAGCGTCGTTTACGATTAACCCTCTATTTAACTGGGCCGGGTAAATACGAAGTGCATTTGACCCGGTTATTAGACGGGACCCTAGAGTCCCTACACGATTAAGGCTGAAAGTCCTGAACAGCATCTTCCAGCGATGAGGATGCCGTTTCAATCACTGTATCATCCTCTACATCTTGCGCTTCTGCGGATTCTAAATTGAATAATGGCAAGCGTTCACCTAGGTGAGACTTCTCTTGTTGCTGCTGTAAGTTCTTAAAATCAAAAAGCTCGGTATCGGCCAATTGTGATGGCGCAATGTTCGCGATGGAGCGGAAAATATTCTCACTACGTCCAGGTTGATCCTTTTCCCAATCAGTCAGCATTTTTTTAATGTTCTGGCGCTGTAGATTCTCTTGGGAACCACAAAGGTTACAAGGGATAATCGGGAACTCTTTCAGGCGGGCAAACTCGGCAATATCGGTCTCTTTGCAGTAGGCAAGTGGGCGAATTACGACGTTTTTCTTATCATCACTCAAAAGCTTAGGTGGCATAGATTTAAGCTTGGCGCCGTAGAACATATTTAAAAATAACGTTTCTACAATATCGTCTCTATGGTGCCCTAAGGCTATTTTATTTGCGCCAATGCTCTCCGCGTAACCATATAAGCTGCCTCGACGTAAGCGTGAGCACAGAGCGCAGGTCGTTTTACCTTCGGGTACTTTCTCTTTCACCACGCTGTAGGTGTCTTTTTCAATGATGTGGAAATCAACACCTATTGATTCAAGATAAGCAGGTAGTATGTGTTCAGGGAATCCCGGTTGCTTCTGGTCCATATTAACCGCGACTAGATCAAAGTGAACCGGCGCACTTTTCTGCAAGCTTAATAAGATATCTAGCATAGCGTAAGAATCTTTGCCGCCAGACAGGCATACCATTATTTTATCGCCATCTTCGATCATGGTGTAATCTTCAATCGCCTTGCCAACATTGCGACGGATGCGTTTATTCAGTTTATTGAATTCCAGTCGTTGCTTTTGATCTAAAGATTCAATCAGCGAAGGGGAATCTGGTGACGATGGTGATGATACTTGCGACATGCCTACTCCGAGGTGCTATATCAAAAATGATGCGATAGCGCAGAAGGCAGGACTTATAGCAGAATGAGGGATCAGAGACTAGTATTGAATTGCATTTTGCAAGTAAGTCTTATATCAATTTAGCAAAATAACAACTACGCTGCGATCTCTTGTTCAGTGATATAGCGGTTAAAATTCTCATTAAAGTCTTTGATGCTGCTATTGCTGCGAGGGTGATAAAAGCGTTTCCAGAGACTCGCTAGGCCATCAATATCACTTTTCTTAGGTAAGCAAAACTCTTCATGGCGAGCATACATAAACCACGCAATAGCCGTCGCGTACGACAGGTTAGTGGCTAATTCGGCATGAGGCTGGGAAAGGAAATCATGTTGACTTGCAAGACCCCGAACTAGGCTGGCCATATCACTGTGTTGAGCTAGGTGATCATCCCAGATATGGCGGTGTGACAAGCTATGAATCTGATAAATACCTAGGGCACGCTGACCTGCGGGCTTCAAGTGCGAGCCTAAACCGGATTCTTGAGCTGCGGTTGCCAATAGAAGGTTCTCCGCTGCCTTACTATAAACCCCTAAGCGTTTAAGTGTGGGTTTAATAACCCATTGGCGAAGTTCGTTTGCGCAAATTCCCATGTGTCTCTCCTGAAGAGTCTATCTTCCTTGGTAGGCAGCACTTATTGGGCCAAAACCCTATAATCTCTATACCTTAGAGCATGAATGAACGACTTGTCTAATTTTTATGCAAAAAAAGTCAAAAAAAGGCGGGTTTTACTATTGACAGTAACAAAGTCAGAGTAGAAAGGGGTTGCAGGATGATGTTAAGAAAAAAATGGATTAATTAGAGCCAAAACCATAAAAAAGTTGAGCGGCAATAATACGTCAGTATTAGCCACTCTATTGGCAGCCATTAATTATGGCTGCAATCAGTACGTTCTTCTTCTGAACAACCTGCCATGGCATATAAAGTTTTAGCATCTAAAAGAGTGATCTCTTTACCTTGAGTCGCGATCAGTTCTGTTTTTTGGAAGCGGGTAAATACTCGGCTAACGGTTTCAACAGCAAGCCCTAGGTAATTACTGATATCGACACGAGACATTGATAAGCGGAACTGGGTATGAGAGAAACCGCGACGAACAAAACGCTCAGAAACATCCACTAAGAACGAAGCAATACGTTCTTCAGCATTCTTTTTACTCAACAGCATCATCATATTCTGGTCATGACGGATTTCGCCACTCATGGTGCGCATTAACTGACGACGTAGTTCTGGCATATCATCGGATAATAAATCCAACTGAGAAACTGGGATTTCACAAACCGTAGTAGTTTCTAATGCTTTAGCCGTGAGTGGGTAGGTGCCACTATCGTATCCAGAAAGGCCAATAAGCTCACTGGCTAGGTGAAAGCCAGTAATTTGCTCTTCACCGCCTGCGGCGATTGTATAAGTCTTTAGCGCACCGGTTCTAACGGCATAGACAGATTGAAAAGCTTCACCTTGTTGAAATAAGATTGCGCCTTTTTGAATCGGTCGGCCACGACGAATAATATCATCCAGCTTATCCATATCGTTATCATTTAAAGATAGCGGTAAACATAACGAGTTAAGTGCACAGGTTTGACAGTGTGGTTGGGTTCCACGGCTGATTTTCACGGCAGGAGATGAAGTTGGCATAATAATCCTCGCTAGCTGAAACACTTATAGATAGTGTGCTTTTTAATTGACGACATAATGGGTTTCATTGGCGGATATGTCAACAATTGTCATGTGGGTTTTTAGGGCAAACCTTACCAAATTGCCATTAGTGTCCAACTTCCGTAAATAATCAGTAAAACTCCTGCCAATTGGCGGAAATGTTTATGTTGGATAAACCGGTTTAATTGACGAGCAAAAATTCCTGCAGCTAAAATCCCTGGCAAGGTTCCAAGGCCAAAACAGAGCATGGTTAATGCCCCCATGGCAGGCTGTCCATTAGCCGCGACCCAAGCTAACGTACTGTAGATTAAGCCGCAGGGTAACCAGCCCCATAATAAGCCAAGAGCGAGTGCTTGAGGCTTAGTTTTAATGGGGATGAGTTTGCGGGTAAGTGGTTGTATGTAGCGCCAGATAAATTGACCAGCTGATTCTAGGCGAGTTAATAGCATCCACCAACGGGCGATATAGAACCCCATCAGTATCAACAGGCTACCTGCAAAGGTGCGTAATATTTGTTGAGCAATCTGGTGGCTATCGGCAATCCAAAGGCCTAGTAACGATACAATGAGGCCTGCTGTCGCATAACTAATGATTCGGCCAAAATTGAATAGTAAGAGGAAAGAATAGTTACTTTTTCCGTTGCCAGAGCTGCTAGCTGCAGCGGCAATGCCGCCACACATGACTAGGCAGTGGCTTGCGCCCATTAAGCCCAACAGGATAGCGGTGATTAATGATAACGGTTCAATCATTTTTTCAGTTGATCGTCATCATCAAATAAGATGCGATGAGCAGGAGAGTCTAGGTCATCAAACTGACCACTTTTAATTGCCCAAAAAAGCACGCTGATTGCGACACCGACAATTAGAATGGAGAGAGGGATTAAAATATAAATAATATCCATAAAAACTAAATACTCACGTGTTTTTTATCCGCTGAAAGTAGGCGCAATGCATTGCCAACGACTATCAAAGAACTTAAAGACATACCGATGGCTGCAGCCCAGGGGGGAATAAATCCAGTCGCCGCTAAGGGCAATGCTAAGACATTATACAATAAGGCCCAATAAATGTTCTGTCGAATTATACGACTGGACTTCTTCCCCTTGCTGAGAGCATGCAGTATCGTCAGTAGGCTGTTATTGGTAATCACCGCATCAGCATTGGTTTTGGTTAAGTCGCTGGCTTGACCAATTGCAACAGCGATATCAGCGCGAGCAAGGGCTGGAACGTCATTGATACCATCGCCGACCATCATCAACTGCTCCCCTTGCTGTTGCCATGTAGTGGCAATTTCAAGTTTTTGCCCAGGGCTTAATCCTTTGTGAAAATCATCAATAGCCAATGCTTCAGCGACGGCTTTAACTTGAGCGCTAGGATCCCCAGTTAAGATTGAAACCTTTATTCCCCAAACCTTTAGTTGTTGGATCATCGGCAGCGCTCCCTTTCTAAGGGAATCTGACAAGGCAAACCAGTAGAGGGGCTTATCTTGATTGGCCAATAATAACCACTGGCGATCATCGTCAATGGGGGGAGATAGTGGCACACGAGGAAAGGCGAAATCAGCCCGACCAATACGGTAGGTGGTATTTTCTAGACCTTCGACGTTTAATAATCGTCCTTCTACGCCTTGACCCGTCACTTGCTCAATATTGTCGGTTTGATAAAGCACCAAGCTGGTAAAAGCACGCGCAATGGGGTGATTACTGTATTGTTCAAGAGACGCCGCAATCATCAAGGCTTGTTGCGATGTTAATGAGCAGTCTTCGTGAGCAGGTAAAGATTGCTCTAAGCTTAATTCTCCCCGTGTAAGCGTGCCTGTTTTATCAAACACAATACGATCAACTTGATTCAGGCCTTCTAAAACATGGCCTTTACTGATGAGAAAGCCTTGCTCTCTAAGAGACGCAGTTGCCGCCGTTAGTGCTGTTGGGGTGGCCAGTGAGAGTGCGCAAGGGCAGGTGACGACTAAAACCGCTAATGTGATCCAGAATGCTTGGCTAGGGTCGATGTACAACCAAGTAATGGTAATGCCTGTGGCGATAATAAGAACGGCTGCGACAAAGCGTGAAGCCACTTTATCGGCAAAAATAGCAATAGCGGGTTTCTCTTGCTGAGCTCGGTCCATCAAGCGCATGATTGTATTGAGTTCTGCATCTGCACCTGTCGCGGTAACACGCATCAATAATTGACTTTCAACGTTATGAGTGCCGCCAATTAGGCAGTCACCAATAGATTTGTCGATGGGGAGGTACTCACCCGTTAGCGCTGCTTCATCAACCGCACTGGTACCTGATTCAACGACGCCATCGGCGGGAATTTGTTGTCCTGGCTTAATTAAAAGTAAATCGTCGACTTGGATATCTGAACTGGCAATAACGATATCGCCTTCAGGTGTCGATTTTGTTGCAGCGGAAGGCATTAAATCTAATAAGTTATTACCGGCCTGAGTCATACGGTGACGGGCGCGCATTTCGAAGAAGCGTCCAGTAAGTAGGAAAAAGGTAAACATGCAGACCGAATCAAAATATATTTCAGGCCCTTGATTGAAGGTACTCCAAACACTGGAGAAATAAGCCAGTAAAATGGCAATAGAGACGGGGACGTCCATCGTTAGGTGGCGCGTTTTCAGATCGCGGATGGCGGCATTGAAAAAAGGACGTGCGCTATATAATACGACCATAGTTGCAAATAGCATTGAAGCGCTGCGGAGAAAAATTTCATATTGTTCTAAAATGCCCTGCAATTCACCCACGTAGAGAGGGACAGCTAGCATCATTACTTGCATTGTGGCAAAACCTGCGACTGCTAAGCGGCGGAAAGCAGTTTTGCTCTCTTGAACTCTCTGTTCTTCAGCTTGTGTGGCCGAGAAAGGATGAGCTTGGTAACCTAATTGATGAATTTCTTCGAAGATTTGCGAGAGCTTAACATCGCTATCTTGCCATTTGACCAGCAGTCGATGAGTGGTCAAGTTGAGGCTGGCACTGATAACATGTTCAAGTTGTTTAAGGCGATGTTCAATTAACCAAGCACAGGCGGCGCAACTAATGCCGGATATAACGAGAATAGCTTCGGCTTCAACTTGTTGCTGAGCATTTTCCTGACGAATAACAAAAGGTTTTTGAATTGCGGCTTCATCATAAAGTTTAAGTTCTGTACGCACTTCGTCACTGGCATTACGCTTTTGCTGAGGTGAAACCTCGGGTAAAGCAGTGCGGTGGCGGTAATAATCTTTTAACCCACTTGAGATGATTGTATCTGCCACCGCTTTACAAGCGGGACAGCACATAGTTTGATCTTCACCATCGATTTTTAATGACCAACGATTGCCTTCAAGGGCAATTTCACCACAGTGGAAACATACGTTTTGGCTCATGGCTACTGGCTAAGAGTCAGTGGCTTGCCATTTTCAATTAGAGCTTCATCTTTAACCATCCACTCTTGCTCAGGGCTTTGTAACCAGAGTTTACGCTTACCAATATGGCTGCTTTCAGCCAGTCCCAAATAACTGCCATCAGTCATTTGTTGAAGTAATACGGTTTCGTCTTTGGTTTCTAATGTTGGATGAATGAGTTGAATGCGCAAAAAGCTAGGCTGGTCATCTAAATAGCCCGAAAGCGTTACTCGGATCTCTTCTTGGTTATAAACCATGTCGGCTTTAACTTGTAGCCGCTTTGCTTTATCGATAAAGGTATTATTTTCTGTGTACGCCATACCATCTTTGTAATAGCTATCGCTTACTAGAGAATCTTTTCCAGTGACGGCGAGGGTGATGATAACCATACCCCAGCAGATTGCTATGATAGGAACGCCGGCCACAAGTAACATCCAAGGTTCTTTATACCAAGGCGTGAAGGTCTCATCAGATTTCTTTAGTGGGGAATTCATAGTGTTCTCAGAGATTTTACAGGTCGATAAAATGAGCCGCCAAGTTTAACCACTTGGCAGCCATGGGGCTAGTATAGTTACGTAAAGCGCTAGTATTAATGCTGAATATTAGTTAATTGGTGCAATAAAACGGGTTTCTTCACGCGCGACCTCATGTTGAGACTCTTGTTCAGTAATCACAAATTCAATATTGGTTTTACTGCGGGTTAAATTTCCGGGGTCAATTTCGATATTGATCGGGAAAGAACGCATTTCATTACTCTTTAAAACAACCAGTTTAGGGGCGTCGGTGATTAAATCTTTCAATCCCACTATTTTAACTTGGTAGGATAGCTGGCTTTGAGTCATGTTCATCATGTCTAAAGTATAGGTATTTTGTACCGTATCATTGGGCGTAAGCTGATAAAGGGCGCCGCGGTCACGACTGATATCTAGCTCAAAAGCCGTGCGTGACGCTAGCGCATAAACCATGCCTAAACACATAAGAGTTAAGACTAAGGCATAGCCTATTAAGCGAGGGCGCATAAAGTGTGTCTCTCCTCCCTCTAGCGCGTGTTCTGTGGTATAGCGCACTAACCCCGGCTCATAACCCATCTTATCCATAATCGAGTCACAGGCATCAATACACAAAGCGCAGCCGATGCATTGATACTGTAAGCCGTCGCGGATATCAATGCCGGTTGGACAGACTTGAACGCAAAGTGAGCAATCAATGCAGTCGCCGAGTCCTTTTGTTTTATAATCAGCAGTTTTCTTACGCGGGCCACGACCTTTTTCGCCTTCTCCACGTTTTTCATCATAGGAAACGATTAAAGTATCTTGGTCAAACATAACCGACTGAAAGCGAGCGTAAGGGCACATATGAATACATACTTGCTCACGTAACCAGCCGGCATTCAGGTAAGTTGCTAAGGTGAAAAAGCCAACCCAGAATGTTTCCCAGCTGTTTAAGTTAAAGCTTAATAGATTTGGTACAAGCTCACGTACAGGAGAGAAGTAACCAATGAACGTGAGGCCTGTTGCCAGTGCTAATAACAGCCAGAGAACATGTTTTGTACCGCGACGAATGAATTTTTCTAGGCTCATTGGAGCCTTGTCCATTTTGATGCGTTTATTACGAGATCCCTCTGTTTTTTCTTCGATCCACATGAAAACAAATGACCAAGAGGACTGTGGGCAGGTATATCCGCACCAAATTCGACCAGCTAGATTGGTAATTGTAAATAAGCCGTAGGCCGCAATAATTAGTAAGCCAGAGAGTAAGAAGAAGTCTTGTGGCCAAAAAGTGATGCCAAAAAAATGAAACTGGCGAGCGGATAAATCAAATAGGATAGCTTGACGGTCTCCCCAGCTTAACCAGGAAGTTGCAAAAAACAGAGCCATCAAGCCCCATAAACTATATGAACGTATTTTTTGGAATAAGCCATGGATCTCCCGAACCTGTATTTTTCCCTGCTCATATAAAGGTAGAGTCTTATCTGGGGTGATATTTGTAACAGGGATACTCTTAACAGTATCTTTTTTAGCAGGAGTATTGCTCATGTGAACGTGCCTTAACAAAAGAGGTGAAGCTATATAACTGTTCAATTATAAAGATCAGTATGGAGCGCGCATACAAAAAAAGCGACCCTAAGGTCGCTTTTTCTGAGTTTCTTGAGCTAGCTCAAGAATCACTAAGTGATTAACTACTTAGTGTCTTCTTTGTAAGACAAAGAATATACGTAAGCTGCCAATACGTGGATCTGCTCCTTAGAGAAGCGATCTCCTTGCGCTGGCATTTTACCACTACGACCGTTGCGGATTGTAAATTCAATCTGCTTAGTCGACCCACCGTATAACCAAACATTATCAGTTAGGTTAGGAGCGCCTGTAATAAGCATTCCTTTAGCATCTGCACCGTGACAAGCAGTACAAGCTTGAGCGAAAACACCCGCACCAGCTTCTGCTTGGGCAGCGTCGTACGTAAGGTCATCATCATTCAGACTACGTACATATTGTGCAGTCTGAATAATTTGCTCATCGGTCATTGTAGGCATCAAGCCTTTCGCAGGCATCATACCATGGCGACCATGAGTAATGGTTTTCACGATATCTTCAGGCGTGCCACCATATAACCAATCATTATCGGTTAGGTTAGGGAAGCCTTGTGAGCCTTTTGCGCTAGAGCCGTGACATACAGAGCAGTTGCTCGCGAAGATACGCTGACCTGTTTGTAATGCCTCTTCATTGTTAACCAATTCAACGATAGGGGTAGCTGCGTATTTCTCGAATACAGGGGCAACCTTAATATCAAACTGTTCAACTTCGTTCTGCCATTGAGCTGTTTGGCTCCAAGGAACTTGCTTACCGTCAACTTCGACTTTTAAGAAGCCGTTCATGTTACCTAAACCGTACGCAGCGATATAAGCCACTGCGAAAACGATCGTTGCCCAGAACATCATTACCCACCAGCGAGGTAGCGGATTATCATACTCTTCAATGCCATCATATACATGGCCAGTGGTTTCAGTGGTTTCCCCATCGTCTGTTTGGTTGCTGGCGAATCGTATCAACAAGCCACAGGCGATTAGGGTGCCAAATACAATGGCAAATACCCAAATGTTCCAAAATGTACTTAAAGCATCCATAATTTTTACTCCGACCCTTTATCGTCGTTCGTGTTTTTTTGCTCTACGCTGCTATCACTTTCTTTCTTTTCGGCGGCATTTTCATCGTCGTCCATAAAAGGGATCATGCCATCATCTTCAAAGCGATCTTTGCGGCGAGAGCTATAAGCCCAAGCCACAATGCATAAAAATGAAAACAGCGCAAAAACAGTACCTAAACCACGAATGTCATTAATATCCATGAATTATTGCTTATCTTTCATGACGGTGCCTAGCTGCTGTAAATATGCAACTAAGGCTTCTATTTCACGAATACCATCAACTGCAGCTTTTGCCCCTTCAATGTCAGCATCAGTGTAGGGAACACCTACAGTACGTAACGCTGTCATCTTCTTAGGTGTATCGCGGCCATCAACTTTATTTTCAAATAACCAAGGATAAGAAGGCATGATTGACTCAGGAACAACATCACGAGGGTTGTACATGTGAGCACGGTGCCACTCATCTGAATAACGCTCACCAACACGTGCCAAGTCAGGACCAGTACGCTTAGAACCCCATAAGAATGGATGCTCATAAACGAATTCGCCAGCACGAGAGTAAGTGCCATAACGCTCAGTTTCAGCACGGAACGGACGAATCATCTGAGTATGGCATACATGGCAGCCCTCTCGGATGTAAATGTCACGACCTTCAAGCTGAACGGCGTTTAGAGGCTTTAAACCTTCAACAGGTTCGTTAGTATTTTTGTCCCAAAAAAGCGGAACTACTTCTACCAAACCACCCCAGGCAATAGCAATAACGATCAATACGATCATTAAGCCAATATTTTTTTCAATAATGTCATGTTTCATATTAGCAGTACTCCCTATGCCTGAGCTGTCACAGCATTTTCGCTGCGATTAACTGTTTTATAAACGTTATAAGCCATGATCAGCATGCCCGTTAGGAACAACGCACCGCCGATAACACGAACAATATATCCAGGGATTGAAGCTTCAACACTTTGCACGAATGAGTAAGTCAAAGTACCGTCAGCATTCACTGCACGCCACATAAGACCTTGCATGATGCCGTTTACCCACATCGCTGCGATATAAAGAACCGTACCAATTGTAGCTAGCCAGAAATGCACATTGATTAATTTAGTTGAGTGCATCGCGCCCGGTTTAAGGCCAAATAAAATTGGAATCAGGTGATACATAGCACCGATAGATACCATCGCAACCCAACCTAGTGCACCTGAGTGAACGTGACCAATGGTCCAGTCGGTATTGTGCGATAACGCGTTAACCGTCTTAATAGCCATCATTGGACCTTCGAAGGTAGACATACCGTAGAAAGACAGGGATACCACTAAGAAACGTAAAATTGGATCGGTACGCAGTTTGTGCCAAGCACCTGATAACGTCATCATTCCGTTGATCATACCACCCCAAGAAGGAGCCAGTAGAACCAAAGACATAACCATACCGGCCGTTTGCGCCCAATCTGGTAAAGAAGAATAGTGAAGGTGGTGAGAGCCAGCCCAAACGTATAAAGAAATCAATGCCCAGAAGTGAACAATGGAAAGGCGATAAGAATATACAGGACGTTCAGCTTGTTTGGGAACGAAGTAGTACATGATGCCCAAGAAACCTGCGGTTAAGAAGAAACCAACAGCGTTATGTCCCCACCACCACTGAACCATTGCATCAACCGTACCTGCGTATGCAGAGTAAGATTTGAACATAGTCACTGGGATAGCGATGTTGTTGCCTACATGTAAAACAGCAACCATGATCATGAAAGCCGCGAAGAACCAATTAGCCACATAAATGTGCTTTTCTTTACGCTTCATAATGGTGCCAATAAAGTTTACGCAATAAGTAACCCAGACAATGGCAATTAAAATATCAATTGGCCATTCTAGTTCAGCGTATTCTTTAGTAGAGGTTAAGCCCATTGGCAGCGTGATTGCTGCGCAAATGATAACGGCTTGCCATCCCCAAAACGTAAACGAAGCCATGGTGTCTGAAAACAGACGAGTCTGACAAGTACGTTGTACGATGTAGTAGGAGGTTGCAAATAATGCAGAACCACCAAAGGCGAAAATTACAGTATTGGTATGCAGTGGACGTAAACGACCAAAAGAAAACCAAGGGGTATCAAAGTTTAGTGCCGGCCATGCAAGTTGGGCAGCAATAAGTACACCGACGGCCATACCGACGATGCCCCAAACTACAGTCATAATGGCAAATTGTCTTACCACTTTGTAGTTATATTCGGGGTGATCAAATGCAGTGCTCATGATCAGATTCCATTTAACAGCGAGGATTGAGGGTTTAAAAAACGGCGCAATTATGGTCTTTCATACGCAACTTTGCAAATGAAGGATCATAAAACGCGTAACTAAAACAGCAGCTTAGCGCTTTTGAGTCAGTTCTAGGTTAATAAATGAACATCTTTAGTGCTTCCTATACCGAACGACCCTGTGCCAGTATGCAAAAATGTGTCAAAAATTGTCCTAGATGAGAATAATAGAAGGCTTTGCTAAGGTTTTCTTGATCTGAGGCAATTTTTGTTTGTTAATTGGCTTAATTGATCTAATTAAGAGTAAATATTGTGGAACTTTTACAAAATGGCCCGAAGGATGGCCCTGTTTATCTATTTGCCCATGGTGCGGGTGCGGATATGAATTCAGAGTTCATGACGCAAGTTGCTGAAAAACTTGGCGAAAAAGGAGTTCGAGTAGTTCGCTTTAATTTTCCTTATATGATTAAACGTGCGGAAGATGGTAAACGACGTCCACCGGATCGTGCCCCTAAGCTGTTAGCCGCCTACGAAGAAGTTATTCAACATCTAGGCTGTCCGGTTGTTATCGGTGGGAAATCTATGGGAGGACGAATGTCATCGATGCTATTAGCTGACAATGCATTACGCCCTGAGGAAGACCGATTAGCGATATTGGGGAGTGCTTGTCTAGGCTTTCCATTTCACGCTCCAGGTAAAGAACCTAAAGATCGTTTAGACCATCTTGAGGCTTTAACTCAGCCACTATTAATCGTGCAGGGCAGTCGAGATACGATGGGTACTAAAGAAGAAATCATTGACTACATAAATGAAAAGCGAATCAGCTCGTCCATTCAAATGGCATGGCTAGAAGACGGAAATCATGATTTAAAGCCGAGAAAAGTATCAGGTTTCAGCCACCAAGAGCACATTGAAAGTGCCATCGAGCAGGTGGCTGAATTTGTATTTAAATTACAGCGCTAAATTATGCGGTTAGCACAGTGATTTTTTCTGATGTGGTTAAAATTGGCTGAATGGCGGCAATGACCTTGCGGCGCTCTTCAGACCCTTGCCACTTCTGCCAAGAAATTAAATTACTCCAGTTGGTAATAATGACTCTGTGGTTCTCATCATTGGCATCTTTGAAATTGGCTCCAGAAATATAACCCGGTGCTTCAAGAATCGCACGCAAAGTATCTTTAATTGCTGCGTCGTATGTGGATTCCATGTCCTGAGCGATCTTGCGCTCAATAATTACCTTAATCATTGTCCTACCTTAATGAATATTATTAAAAATTGACCCTACAGTTATGTTATAGGGTCTAGGAGAGCATTTTTCAATCGAATAATCAGTAAAGTTAAGTCGGCGGAAATTATGAGTGACGATTCATTTAAAATTATCGGGGCTCATCAACTTAATCCTGCATTAGAATTGATAGTGGGCGCTAATAGTCACAATATCTAAGTCAATATCGACATTGGACAATTTAGTTGAAAAAACACCGGTAGAGTGAGGAAGTACGCCTTCTACATGGTCATAGGTTAACCGAGCCTCAAGTCCTTTAATAATTCTAAATTCTCCACCTAGACTATAGATAGGGAGAACCTTACTCCAATGTTGGTCGTCATCGTCGCGGGATCCGAAGTAACCGTCCAGGTCATCATCATCGTCCCAGGAACTGGAATTCTCGGAATCGGATTCATATTTCTCGGAGTAACTAAAATAGGTATAACCTGCTTTTGCAAATAACGAAAAACGTGTGTGAAATTGAATGTTTATTTTAGGCATGACAGTAAACATAAAATAAGACGAATCTAATAATCTGTCTTGCTTTTTAACCACATCATTGATTTCTACAATCGAACTTTCTAGCCCTAACCAGTCAACGAAATTCACTCCCCAGTAGACCCCGGCTATAGTCGATGCGGGTGATTTTTCATAGCGATTATCGCTATCTTTTGCTTGCGTAGAGTTGCCAGCGAGTGCTCCAACATACCAGCCCTTATTATCGTTGAGCTTAATCAATCGATCATCTGCGGTTGAGCTGAATGATGCAAGTGAGAGGAGAGAGAGCAGGAAAACAGTTGCGTAGTGCATTAAAAGTCCTTGTAAAATGCTGGGTGTGGTTTTGAATCCGCGGCAGATTATGTATATTCAATAGAAATGTCAATAACTGAGCAGATGTTTCTTGAATACACTTTGAATAACAGGCAATAAAGCGATCACGAAAAATAAACTCCCCGTCACTAGCATGGTGACATAGCCATCTTTGTTCGAGAGAAGCTCATAATAAAATAGCAACTGTTCAATAAGGCTAATTATTAATCCCAAAGCAATTAACGTCGCTTTACTGCAAGTAAGTCGCTTGCCAAAGAATCTTGCAAGACCATAGCCCATTACAGGGAAAAAAGACCAAATCAAAAACACAATCACTGAGAAAACGATGGTTAGTGGTGGAATGTTGGCCTTGTAAATGACTTGGGCAACGGGAAAGCTCTGACCGAGCAAAAATCCTAAATACAAAAACGGCATAAATCTCTCTTCTGCTTTAATGTAATGGCTGTGCTGATGACTAATTGAACCCAGTTTATCCTTCTAAAACTTCATTGGCTGAATCTATATCAATATTTAAAACACTAAAGCTAGATATCAGTTCATGCCTGACTTTTAACAATCTAAGCGAGAGAAATCGCTTCTATTTCAGCATATATTGGCGTAAGACTAATAGAGTGCCCTGATATGCGGAGGTGAAAGTGAAAGATAAGTTTCTGACATTATGTTTATTAATGTCTGTTTTCTTTCGTGCCGAAGCCCTTGTACTTGCCAATGGTGAGTGGCCTCCGTTTTTATCGCAACAGCTTCCTGAGTATGGTTTTGCCTCGCATATTGTTACCGAATCTTTTAAGCGAGTTGGGATAAATGTTGAATATGAGTTTGTGCCTTGGAAGCGGGCCGAAACTAAGGTTAAGCATGGACAAATCGATGGTTCTTTAGTTTGGTCTAAGCAGCCTGAGAGGGAAGAGTTCGCTTATTTCAGTGAGCCGGTATTACAACTAAATGAAGTATTATTCACCTTGAAAAAGCGACCATTAGAATGGCAAGAGATCGAAGATTTAAATGGCTTGGATTTAGGCTTAGCATTGGGTTCAACTCCTGGTGTCTTTAAGCAGGCGATTAAGGAAGGAAAGGTTTCCTTGATCCGCACCAAAGACATTGAATCCAGTTTTAAAATGTTATTGAGAGGCCGAATCGATGCTTGTCCCGTCATCGACTCTGTCGGGCATTATTTGCTAAGAACAAAGTTTAGCAAGATGGATCGTGAGAAAATCATAAGTTCGGTGAAAAGCAGTGACGTAGTTTATTATCGCTTAATGCTGACTAAAGCCGATGTGAATAATGCGCGGTTAATCGCTAAGTTTAATCAAGGACTAAAAATGTTAAAAGATACTGGGCGCTATGCGGAATTGGAGAAAGATTTTTATCTGGGGGTGTATGACTAAAAACTAGTGTAATTAAACACTATTAATTCATTAATTTTGCCAATTGTATGGCCAAATCAGGGTCTTGAGTCATCAAAGGCTTAAGCTTTTCATTGGGCAGCCATATCACTTCAACCAGAGTTTCAGCGCGATAGCTGGCAGGACTTAGACTGTTTAATAGTGTTAAGCTGGCGAATGTTTCACCAGGCCCTTTAATATGGCGTTGTAAATTATTATTATTGGTTTTTAAGGTAGCAATACTTCCTCGGCTAATGATACCTATTTTATTTAACAATTTTCCTTGCTGCTTAATCACTTGCCCTTGTTCAAATAAATCGTGTTCAATCATGGCCACCAACTTTTCTTGCGTATTCTGACAAAGGTTTTTTGCCCATGGGATTTGAGTAATTATTTTTTGTTGTTGATCATAATCGAAGTGAGAAATATTCTGCAGTGCTTGCATGCGGCTTTCAACATTTGAAAGTAAGCGCTGTGCTTCTGGGGTATCAAGAACGGCTTGTTTCAATAGCTGACTAATAATACTTCGCTCGCGATTTAATAATAACCGAATGGCTGCTTGAGATTGCAGCTGTTGAATGATTTCAGGGAAGCTTTCACGTAATGATTCAATCCATTGCTGAGTCATGTGTTTATTGTCAGCGACAAGTTTATGTACGGCTAGCGCCGCCTCTGGATTAGGGGCTAAAGATGCAATGTGACTATTAAGAGCCTCTTGAGCTTGGATAAAGCCACGGGCAATATCGTAGCCTAAAGCTAGGCGGTCGAAATACAAATGCAGAAGTATTTGATTGATAAAAGGGTTGTGACGAAGGTATTCAAATATATGAGGGATTTTCCAGCTCTGAAATAATTCTGGTCTAGGGCCAATGCAGGGCTCACCATCCAGTGCATGCTCAACCGCCTCGACTAAACGCTTGGTTGCATGTTTACCCAGCGTACCTTGTTCAAACTGACTCCAATAATCTTTGCGTTCAGTCTCAAGTAAGCGTCGTTGAAAAGCGGTGGCCATATCCTGTGGTGTAATTTCTTCATGGCTTTTGATTTCATTAATCCCTTGCAGCTGGCTTTGATGTTTTACTAGAGTCCAGTTTGCGCCTTTTAGGAATTGGTTCTCCATCATGTTAGGCAGTAGGGCATTGAGTTCAATGCTGATTTTATTTTGAGCCTTATCAACGGTAGCTTGTTTGGCAGGGGGTAAAGCGCTGAGCCCTAATAGTTTTAAAACCAGCCCCATTGTGCTGCCATTAATTAAAATAGTCAGTACAACAATACCTGCGCATAGAAATAAAATGGTGTCTCCTAAAGCTTTAGGGATTAAATCATCGGCGGCTACGGTGAGGGCCAAAGCTAAGGATACGGCGCCTCGCAGTCCACCCCACCAAAGGACGATCGCTTTCTCTCGATTAATACCAATTCCAATGCGCTTCAGTAAAGGGATGAAAACGGTGATGGAAATACCTCGTATAACCAATATACCCAGGTATAAAACTCCGAGTGCTTGCCAGGCTAGAGGATCATCCAGTGGTACGCGAATAGCGACCAAGATTCCGACCAGTAAAAAAATTAATGTATTGGCTATGTGAGCCATCATTTCCCAAAAGTGGTGTAGAAAACCGGTTACTTCAGGGCTAATGCGAGTGCGGCCGATGCTAGCCATTGCAAGGGCGAAGGCGACAACTGCAACGACACCCGAAACGTGTAAGGTCTCAGCAAGGAAAAAAACAGCATAGGCAAAAGCAATCGTTAAAGTAATTTCAATCATTGGGTCATTGAAAATTCTATCTAACCAGAAAATACACAATAAGGCGGTTATGAAGCCAATAATTAAACCCAGAGTCACAACATAAAAGAATTCACCGCCAATGCTCAATGCGCTCATCGATATTGCATTAGATTGAGTTATATCAGTCACGACCCAAGCATAAAATAAGGAGAAGAATACGATGGCTGTGCCGTCATTCAACAGCGATTCACCTTCAGCAAGGTTTCTAATCGTTTTCGTGAACTCACTTCTTTTAATAATGCCACTACGGCGACGGGATCCGTTGCGCTGATTAAGGCGCCGAACATTAAGCAGAGTGTCCAGTTCCAATCCCAAGGAAATGCCCATTTAGCTAATCCAGCTGTTAATCCTGTTGCGAGCATCAGACCAGGTACTGCCAGAATGGCAATTTGTAAGAACATACGACGAAATAGGTGCACCTCCATAGCGAAGGCACTTTCAAAGATAAGGGTTGGTAAAAAGATAAATAGAATTAAATGGGGACTAATATCGGCAATTAGGTCTAATGTTTGAATCAGAGTGGCTTGCTGCAAAAATTCAGAACGGTGTAATAGACCAATACCTATGCCGAGAATCAGGAGCGCGACCGTATAAGGAACCTGACTGCCCTTGAGGGTAAAGCGAACGATGGCACCAATAATCAATGCCAGTATGACAAATAATAGGACTAATAAACCGGTTTCAAAGTGCATAACCCGCCTCAAAAATGGCAGCGTCTACTATTAATATTAGAAGCAAAGTCACGTTATGAGTGGGTTAATGCTAAAGTATGGGGAATTAACTGAGTGTCAGATATACCGATGTTGATCTGGGTCTAGGATTATTTAGTAAACATCTGTATGCTGACCTCTGAATTTAAGAGGTTTTGCCCAAATTATGTTGTCGATTTTCCGTTATTTTTTACTTGCCTGTCACTTTGTGGTCAGTTCTCTGGTGGGTTTTAGCATTATCATTTTCCGACCATTTCATCACAGTAATAGTCGCATTTTGGCGCAGATCTACTCTCAAATTGGACGCCGCATAATTGGCGTGAAAATTATTCACGAGAATGCGGAAGTGATGAAAAACCATGAGCCCTGTGTTGTGGTTGCTAATCACCAAAGTAATTGGGATTTGTTCATCGTCGGCTCAATTGTGCCAAAGCGCATGGTGAGCTTGGGTAAAAAAAGTTTAAAATGGATGCCGTTCTTTGGCCAGGTTTATTGGTTAGGTGGCAACATCTTGGTTGATCGTGGTAATCGAAAAAAAGCGATGGAAGCCATGGCAACAACTAAAAAGGCATTGACTACGAAAGATACGTCAATCTGGTTTTTTGCCGAAGGCACCCGTAATCATGGCAAAAATATGCTGCCGTTTAAGAAAGGTGCTTTTGTGACAGCAGTGAATGCAGGAGTTCCTATCATCCCTGTGTGTACCAGCAGCTACTTGGATGGCTTTAGCCTTGATCGTTTAAATAATGGCACAGCTCGTATGAAAGTATTGCCGCCAATAGCGACTAAAGACTTAACCCTCGATGATGTTGATCAATTGATGTTAGATACTCATCTAGCGATGATGGATGGCATTCAGGCATTGGACGAAGCAAATCAATCTTCGAGCTGATAGCTCGAGATAATTTCTTGATAACGCCCACTTTTTTTCAACTTTTTGAGTCCCGTATTGAAGGCATTAATTAAAGCCTGATGTTCGGGATTACTTCGGTTAGCGGCTAAGAAAACTTCTTTATCAGTAAGGGGGTTGTCGACAAAGCTGATTCTGTCTTGCCAGCTTGGAATATGCCGATCTAGCATAAATCGCATTACATAATGATCATCCAAGGTTAAATCAATTCTTCCTGCTATCAAATTTCGAATGTTATTGAGCAATGAATCGGACTCGATGCGTTCTACGCTCTTCGCCTGTAAAAATGCTGTCTCGTATTGATAACCTAGAATCGTACCAATCCGTTTTCCCTGCAAACTGTTTATACCTTCGTAATTGAATGTTGAGTTTTTGGCCTTAATAAAGCGAATCTCGCTTGAAAAAATTGGTTTACTATATTGTAAGTAAACATTTCGCTCCTCTGTATACCAAGCACCAATTAATAGGTCAGCCCTTTTATTTTTAATCATATCCATAGCTCTTGCCCAAGGCACAAATGTAACTTGTAGGTCATAGCCTTGTGAAAGTAAGGCGGTCCGAGCGATTTCACTAATAAGTCCCTGTGTTGCACTCTCTGGGTCTAATAAAACAGGCCAAGGATCCGTGACAGCGGAGATTACTCGCTTATCAGCAGAAGCTAAGGTAGGAATTAATAATAGTAATACAATGGTGTATAGAAACTTCATAGCGCTCCTTATATTAAAGAAAGGATAGTTGCTGATTAATAATTGGTTAAACTGCCTGCAAGAAAGTCAGCTTCAGCTTTAGCTGTTTAGATTAGCTTTTTTAGGGAAATAGAGATTTGCTGGCTAATCTTAGTATTAATGGGCAAAAGCGTTGAATGCGAGGGGATAAATGCCAATGTTTTGGGGGACTCATCCAGCACAGTACTTTGTTAGGTATGTTGTACATTCATTAGTATTGGCTTTAATGTTGTTATTCTCTTCACTTTCCCTAGGACAGGGGATTAGCCCGAATGTTGAAGTGGTTTCCTTGCAGAAAGGAGATCAAATTCAGTTGTTAGGTCATGCTCGGTTATTAGAAGATGTCGAAGGCAGCTTCAGTTGGCAGCAAGCTTTAGCTCAGAATGAGTGGCTTGATATCAAGAATAATGATTTAAATTTAGGGATTACAGACAGCAGTTATTGGTTTCAGGTTAATTTCACCTATTCAGAGCCACAAACCCGAGTTTTTCAAATTGCCTATCCTTTATTAGATCATGTTGATTTTTATCTTATTGCTCAAAACCAACTTATTAATCACGAAGCGACAGGGGATCATTGGCCTTTAAGCTCTAGAGCAATTCAAGATAAAGATTTTGTATTTTCTCATTATCAAGAAGATGATCAGGTATTGACTTTATTGCTTAGAGTCAAAACACAGGGGACAATGGTATTGCCACTGAATAGTGTCAATATTGAACTTTATGCACAAAATAAAACCATAGAGAATATTGCCTATGGCATCTATTTTGGTATTACGTTTGCCATGTTTTTGTACAATTTCATGTTGTTTATTTACTTAAAAGATCGTACTTACCTTTATTATTGCGCCTTCGTTTTCATCATTTTTATCAGTGCTATTAGTTATACTGGGCATGGATTTTACTGGCTTTGGCCGGAGCATAGTCAACTAAATACATTCATGGCACCCTTGAGTGCCGCCCTCGGTTTTCTCGCTGCAACCTTATTCATTGGCAGTTTTCTACAAATGAAAAAAAGAGGGGAGCAAGGTAGAAAAGTACTCGGCGTCAGTATCGCATTATCAATATTAGTCATATTAGCTTCCATATTATTAAGCTACTCGATGAGCATTAAAGTAATTGCTTTAGTTCAGCTTATATTAACCGCTGTGTTTCTAACTTATTCGATAAGTTTATGGCGTAAGGGAGTATTGGAGGCCAAGTATTTCACCCTAGCTTGGATATCTTTCATTATTGGCAATATGATCAGTTCGACTCGTGTTCTTGGTGTCCTACCTTCGAATAGTTTTACGGTTTACGCTAACTTATACGGTAATGTCATCGAAATGCTCATGTTATCGATGGGGCTTGCTTACCGCTTCGAAAAAATGCGAGAAGTGCAGGCAGGCTTATCAAGAGAGTTACGATTAGCACAGCAAGATGCCATTAAAAATTTAGAGAAATATCGTGATCTATTTCAATATTCACCGGTTGGCTTGTTTCAGTTTGAGCGAAAATACAATCAGTTTCAAACCAATAAAAAAATTAATTTCCTTATGAGTAAAGGGGAGGACGTTCGAGAATTTTTAAAGAATACATTAAGTTTTGGCGATTATAAGAATTTAATTAAGCTTGGGGAAATAAAAGATCGATTGCTAAAAATGGATGGTGATCGTTTTTATAGTTTGTCGCTATTCACTAAAAAGGACCACCTTGGTAAGGTGGTTGAAATAGAAGGAACCTTGTTAGATATTAGTGAGCAAAAGCAAGCTGAAGTGATTAGGATTGATAGTGAAAAAGAAAAATTAAATACATTAACTCAATTAGTTTTTGGTATATCGCATCAGTTTAATACGCCTTTGGGGGTAATGGTTGCGACAGATGAGCTGATTCAGGAGAGTTTAACGTCTATTATTCGTGATATTGAGCAAGGGCAATTAAAGAAAGGCGATCTAATGCAAGTGCTTACTAACATGCAAGATGCATTATCATTATCTTCGACAAATACCCATATTATGGCCGCTATCTTAAAAGACTTACGTTATAGCATTAATACACGCAGCCAATTAAATTTGTCAGACATTAAAACGGCGACGCTGTTTGAAGACTTATTTGGTTATTTCAAATCACAACTTAGCGAGCAAGGTAAAGAATGTGATTTGAACATAAACATAATGACGAATGGAGTTGACTTAATCACGAGTGATTACGATATCCTTTCTGATGCTATATTACGGTTATTTTCTAATAGTTATAATCACGCTTATAGTGAATATGCATCATTAGGAGAAATTACAATACGCCTAGAGCAAGATGAGCGTTTTTACTTTATAGAATATTTTGATGATGGACGCGGTTTGGAAGAAGCAGAGCGCGATAATATTTTTATTCCATTCTTCACAGGTAATAGTCGAAAAAAAGACAACTCAGGTTTGGGCATGTATATACTCCATAATCAAATAGTGAAGGTAATGCAGGGTAAAATTGAACTATTGTCACCAGTAAAGGGTTTTGGTTTGGAAATCCAATTGCCCAAGCACTATGATAAGACCGGTGATAATAGTTTAACAACTTAACGTCTTTCAAATCCCTCCAGCCAAGATGGAAAAATCTGCATCTTTTTGTCTCGTCGATTTAGTTGCTTAAGATCTGAAAAGGCCAGAGTACAAGTTTCAATTCTTTTTCTCGATAAAGAACGACTAAAGAATAATTCACCTAAGGTAAACGCTTGAGATTCAGCAATAATTGATAACTTATTATGCCCCAGCCATTTTCGTGCGAGAGGCCCTGGTATAGCGGCAATAAAAACATCACCATGAAGCAGTAAGGACATAGCACCTAAATAATTTCCTGTTTCATAAACCTTATCTTTTGCTTGCTGAATCCCGGCATTGGCCAATAATTTTAATACCTGCTCGCCGCCTAAATAGGATTGCTGAGAAATGATGGCTAAGCGCTCACCTTCAACACTGCTTAAATTTTTAAGGCTCGTACTGCTTTTGACCAAAATGGTAATTGTTAATGGTTGGTGATCTAGGGCGTATGCTTTCATTAATCGTAGGTAGGCTGGCTGATCGTTTGTAATAGGCTGTGTAGTAAAATAAATGTCGCTATTAATTTGGCTATTTATATCAATATCCTTAGGGCCCTTTGTTAATACGCGTATCTCACAATCTTGCTGAGCCATATAGTTCTCAAATTGAGAAATTGCATTAGGGCTTAAGCGTCCACCTTCGGATAAATCTAAACGCAAGCCAAGGGGCATCGCTTTCACAGCTCCAGAGCTTGCTAAGCAAATCAGCACTAAAAGAACGTTAAGTATATAGATGGGCATTGTTTTTAAGCCATGTTATCTGAATTTAAACAATCTACTGCAGTCACTGCTTTCCTTCTTGATGCGTATCAAGGAGAAAGTAATTTAATTACCAATCTGATTTTTCTTAATCTATATCAACTTTTATAAAACCATATCTAGTATCTTGAGTTTGTCATTAGTACTACATATAGTGATTTATTCATCTTTTATACGTGGGTTATTCCAAGGGATAAGGTTATGAGCGAAGATTTAATCGGTGATCAGTTGGTTAATTTAAACAAGGAAAGGCAAGAGAAACCGCTTGAGGGGGCGGAATCTTTTGTATTACCACTGCAAGATGCGTCCATGGACATTTGGGATAGCAAGTACCGACTAAAGTCTGCTGATGGCAAGTCACTAGATCAAGATATTGAGGCGACATTTAAACGTGTAGCGAAAGCAATATCGGACGTTGAGAAGAATAAAGCGCTACAAGTAAAATGGCAGAAAAAGTTTGAGTGGGCCATGCGTTGGGGAGCAATTCCTGCGGGTCGAATAATGTCGAATGCAGGTGCTGCAGAGCACAAGCCGGCAACATCGACAATTAATTGTACGGTATCCGGCATCGTTGAGGATTCGATGCGAAGTATATTGGATAAGGTGCAGCAGGCAGGGTTAACCCTTAAAGCGGGGTGTGGTATTGGTTATGAGTTTTCAACTCTGCGGCCAAAAGATGCCTTTGTAAACGGCGCAGGCGCTTATACATCCGGCCCACTCTCATTTATGGATATCTTTGACAGGATGTGTTTTACCGTTTCTTCGGCAGGAGGGCGACGAGGTGCGCAGATGGCGACGTTTGATGTTTCGCACCCAGATGTTTTAGATTTTATAAAAGCAAAGCGAGAAGACGGACGCTTACGGCAGTTTAATTTGTCGTTATTAATTACCGACGAATTCATGCTGGCGGTTAAAAATAAATCACCTTGGCCGCTGGTATTTCCATTGTGCGAAAAAGAGCAGAAGCGTGAAGCATTGGATTTAACAGATTCCAAGCAAGTCATTTGGCGAGACTGGCCAGTGCAAGAGGATTACTTGGTTAATGATCTAGGGCAAGTTGCTTGTAAAGTCTATCGCACCATAGCGGCCGAAAAATTGTGGAATGTCATAATGAGTTCTACCTATGATTTTGCCGAGCCTGGATTTATATTGATTGATAAAGTCAATCAAATGAATAATAACTGGTTCTGCGAGAACATCCGCGCTACTAACCCTTGCGGAGAGCAGCCACTTCCTCCTTATGGTAGTTGTTTATTGGGGTCTATTAATTTAACGCGATTTGTTGATCGTCCATTTACCGAGCAGGCTCAATTTAATTGGGTGAAATTTAAGCAAGTTGTCGCTATTTTTACCCGAATGTTAGACAACGTTGTAGAAATTAATGGCTTACCCCTATCAGAGCAAGCCCATGAAATTCGTAATAAACGCCGTCATGGTATGGGTTATTTAGGCCTAGGTTCATCAATCACCATGTTAGGCATGCAATACGGTGATGAAGCTTCACAACTTTTCACTGAAGAAGTTACCCGTCAGCTAGCCCTTGTTGGTTGGCAGCAGGGCTTAGCGCTTGCGAAAGAGAAGGGCCCAGCTCCAATTATGGAGGAGCTGTTTGAGCTTAAAAATGCACACTTTCGCCAGCGCCCTGAATTGGCTAGCGATGGTTATAAGCTGGGCGATAAGGTTAAAGGCAAGGTTTTGCACGCTAAATACAGCCGTTATATGCAGCAGTTGAGTGAAGAAGATCCGCAATTAATTAAAGACCTTGAGTTGGTAGGATCGCGCTTTAGCCACCATAGTTCTATTGCACCGACAGGAACAATCAGTTTATCGGTGGCGAATAATGCCAGTAATGGTATCGAGCCCAGTTTTGCCCATCATTATGCCCGCAATATTATAAAGCCAGGGCGTAAGACCAAGGAAAAAATTGACGTTTATTCTTACGAGCTACTCGCATATCGAGCTAAATTGGGGTTAGCCGAAGGAGAGAGAGTGGGAAGTGAGCTGGATTTGCCCAATTATTTTATTACTTCAGATGCCGTAACTCCACAGCAGCATGTAGATATACAAGCCGCAGCGCAGAAATGGATAGACTCTTCTATATCTAAAACAGCCAATGTACCCAGTGATTATCCATTCGAAAAATTCAAGCATATTTACCAATACGCTTACGACAAATCTCTTAAAGGCTGCACAACCTTTCGTTTTAATCCTGAGGTTTTTCAGGGCGTACTCGTGCAAGAGAAAGATCTCGAAAATACCCTATATAAGTTCACCTTAAGTGACGGCCAGGTTGTAGAGCTAAAAGGGAATGACATGGTGGAATACGATGGTGAAACTCATAGCGCTGCCAATCTTTACGATGCTTTGAAAGAAGGCTATTACGGCAAGTTATAACGGAATTAAGGAATAATAAAATGTTGAAAATTGATAAGAAAATAACGGCTTATGAGGTCGTTGATCTGGAGTCCGTGAAGCTTGCCCAGCATAACGCTGGTCAAGGTCAAAGCGCTGAGACTGATATTGAACAAATGCATGAGAGCCTCAAGCGTCCAGAAATGCTATTGGGGTCGACTTATAAAATCAAACCTCCAATGGCAGACCACGCATTATATGTGACGATTAACGACGTGGTACTAAATCCAGATACCGAGCACGAGCTGCGTAGACCCTTTGAAATGTTCATTAATTCCAAGAATATGGATCAGTTTCAATGGATTGTAGCTTTAACCCGGGTCGCTTCGGCCGTATTTCGTAAAGGCGGGGATGTCACCTTCTTAGTTGAAGAATTCAAAGCGGTATTCGATCCTCATGGGGGTTACCTTAAGAAAGGCGGAATCTACATGCCTTCTCTTGTGGCTGAGATTGGCCATGCCCTTGAAAAACATTTAATTATGATTGGATTGATGAAGCCTGCTAAAATCCCTGCCCATCAGCAAAAGATACTGGATGAGAAGCGCGCTCAGTTTGAATCCGCTAATGAATTAGCCAATCAGGCCGGGCAATCTTCACAAGGGGACTTTCCCGAAGAAGCTAAAATCTGCAAGAAATGCCACACTAAAGCAACAATTTTGATGGACGGTTGTTTAACCTGCCTAAACTGTGGCGACTCTAAATGCGGCTAGCTTAGTATCTTATTGCGCTATTATTTAAAGGTGCCGTTATTCATTAAGCATCAAGTTAAAGAGTTAACGTAAGAAGATTATTATGGATATTGAAAATATACGCCGCGAATATATGAGAGATGGTTTGAAGCGCAGTGAGCTACAAGCCGATCCTATGCAACAGTTTGACCAGTGGCTCTCTATCGCCACGAGAACCTCCATGTCAGATCCCACTGCGATGAGTGTCGCGACTGTGGGGGAAAACGGTATGCCATCATTGCGAACGGTATTGTTGAAATACTACAATGAAAAAGGCTTTGTTTTTTTTACCAACCTCGATAGCCGTAAAGCCCGAGAATTAAAACAGAATAATAAGATATCTCTGCTATTTCCTTGGACCGACCTAGAGCGTCAAGTCATCATTACTGGCGAGGCTGAATTTGTCTCGACGGCGGAGTCGATGAAATACTTCTTGAGTCGCCCTAAAGATAGCCAGATTGCCGCCTTAGCGTCACATCAAAGCCGCCCAATCAACTCGCGGGCAATGCTTGAAGAGAAATTTTTGCAGTTAAAGAATAAATTCAAAACGGGTGATATTAGCTTGCCTTCTTTTTGGGGGGGAGTTCGTATTAAACCCGTTCAAATAGAATTCTGGCAGGGGAGAGAAAACCGTCTACACGATCGTTTTATGTATACCAAGGATGAACGGGGTGAGTGGAGTGTTGAACGCCTTGCGCCTTAGTTTCAATCTAGGGCAAAAGACAAGAGAATATTAACCACAGAGAGCACAGAGGAAAAGATAAATTAATTATGAGACAACTTATTGTTTTTAAATTTATTTTCTTCTCTTTCTCTGTGGTTAATCGCTTCTAGTCATTACTTAATTCCGTGTTGTTGCATCACTTCTGTGTATTGCTTATCCGTGCCGTTAATATGATTAATCAGCCAATTGGTTAAGTAGGTACTCACTTCATTTAAGCTATCGTGGCCTTCGCGATTATATAAGCCAACAAACTCTTCGACTTGAGCAATCATTCGTTCATGCTGCTTTTTATGCTCTTCAAAATCGTCATAGCCTGCTTCTTGCATCATGTCTTCTTCGCGTGAAAAATGAAAACGCGTATATTCAACTAACTGCCCTAGCGCCTGACGTTCAAATTCTGCGCTGGTATCGTACTCGTAAGCAGTTTTGAATTGATTCAATAAATAGATCAATCGTTTATGGTCGTCGTCGAGAGATTGAATGCCAACGCTGTATTCTTCTTTCCAGATGATCGCGTCGTTTTTAAAGTATTTTTTGTAAGCAATAGGAATAAGGAAAAGGACGGCAATTAAAATCCACGGGATCGGATTATCTAAGCCGATAAGAAATCCTAAACCAATCGCAACGATAATTAATCCTATTAACACAGCAAATACTAAAGCGTTTGATCGTTTGTTCATAATCTACATCCAACTCATCAGTCAAAAAATAAAAGTTCTAATTGAGCATAAGCTTTACATAAAAGAGTCAATGCAACAGGGTTTTACGATTTATTATTGAGTTAGATCAACAAAATAAAAATTGTTTTATTCTCAGCTTAATCAATTGACTGAAGTCATTATTTTACTTTTAAAATCAACCATAGTGTCCGTCAAGCAATGTAAAGAAAAACAGCATATTGCTTTTTTTTTATTGTGTTTACCTTTATAGCACTGGAGAGAGTGTCTTATGAAAAAGATGAAGTTTGGTATTTCTACAATTGGCTTGGCCATCGGTATGGCAACTGCAGGTTTGAGTTTTTCTGCAGCAGCGGGCGGTCCTACATTAACGGAACAGGAATTCGAAAAAGCGAATTTAATGTATTTCCAGCGTTGTGCTGGTTGTCATGGTGTATTGCGTAAAGGTGCTACGGGTAAAAACCTAGAGCCTAAATCGATGCTTAAGAAAGGTCAGGCACGCTTGGAAAAAATTATTTCCTACGGTACTGAAGGCGGCATGAATAACTTTGACGATATCTTCTCTAAAGAAGAAATTGCCGACCTTGCTACCTACATTCAAATGGAGCCACCGGTTCCACCTGAAATGTCTCTTGAGCAAATGCGTTCGCATACAAAAGAATATATTGCACCTAAAGATTATCCAACTAAGCCATTACATGGCCGTAACTGGAAGAATTTCTTCGTTGTTATCGAACGTGACGCAGGTAAAGCAGCCATCATTGATGGCGATACTAAAGAAGTGATCACTCACATCAATACCGGTTATGCGGTACACGTAATTAAAGGGACTGAGAAGCACAAGAAAGACACTGCAAAAGACATCGGTCGTTTCTGGTACACGATTGGTCGTGATGGCAAAGTGAATAAAATCGATCTATGGCAAACTCCAGATAAGATGTTGGTTGCTGAAACCAAGATGGCTTATGACGCACGTGATATCGCAGTTTCTGGTGACGGTAAATACGTTATTGCCGGTGGTTACTGGCCTGCGCATTTCGTGATCATGGACGCTGTAACATTAAACCCACTTAAAGTTGTTACTACTCGTGGTTACAACACAAAAGGTGAGTACGTTAAAGAAGCACGTGTAGCTGCGGTTTACACTTCTCCTAACGAATCTGAGTTTACTGTTGCTGTTAAAGAAACAGGTCAAATGTTGCAAGTTGATTATTCAGATCTAGATAACTTAACCATTACTAGTATTGCATCTTCTGAGTTCTTACATGACGGCTTCTACGATCCAACAGGTCGTTACTTCCAGATCGCGGCTAACGCGTCAAACAAGATGGTTGTTGTTGATACCAAGACTGGCAAATTAGAAGCGCAAATCGATGTTGATTCATTACCTCACCCAGGTCCAGGTGCTAACTGGATTGATGAGAAGTGTGGCCCTGTTGGCGGTACAACTCACCTAGGTACAGGTCTAGTATCTGTATGGGGTAACGATCCGATTGGTCATAAAGATCAAGCATGGAAACTTTGCTACGAAGTTGAAACTGATGGTGCTGGTGCGTTCATTCGTACTCACGAAACTTCAGACTACGTTTGGGCTGATCAGCTTAAGCACCCTGAGCCAGAAGTTCAGCAGTCTGTACAAGTTTTCGATAAGAAAACTCGTGAAATCGTTAAGACTATCCGTGTAACTGAAGAAGAAGGTAAAGCTGCTCTTCACATGGAATTCAACAAAGACGGTAGCGAAGTTTGGGTTTCTGTATGGAACCGTTCTGATAACAAGAACCCAACAGGTGAGATTGTTGTTTATGATGCGAAAACTCTTAAAGAGATCAAGCGCATTAAAGGCTTAACGACTCCTACTGGTAAGTTCAACGTTTATAACCGTATGAATCATAAAACTTAGTGTTTGATTAAGCGTGATAGGGCAAGGAACTCCTTGCCCTTTTTAACAAGGGCCTATTTATGAAACTTCTATTTATAAAACTCCTAAGGCCTATGTAGTACCCTTGATGGCGAAATTATTATGACTGATGATAGAGCGACTGAAGAAATTGTTCATAAGCCTAGTTTTTTTAATAGACGGCTAGCGCTGGGCAGTACCATAGCAGGTGCTGTTATATTTTTTATTGTAGGTGTCGTATTTTGGGGTGGTTTTAATACCGCAATGGAAGCGACTAACCAGATGGAATTTTGTATTGGCTGCCACGAAATGGAAGCTAATGTTTATCAAGAATATTTACCCACTATTCATTATTCGAACCGTACTGGTGTACGAGCGGGCTGTCCTGACTGCCATGTGCCACGCCCGTGGATACATAAAATGGTGCGTAAGATCCAAGCCTCGAAAGAAGTCTTCTCTTGGTTAACCGGTAAAATTGATACAAAAGAAGAGTTTGAAGATCACCGCTTGGAAATGTCTAAGAGTGTTTGGAATGCAATGAAGACAACGGATTCTCGCGAATGCAGAAACTGTCATACCATTGATTCAATGAATCCAGAATTTCAAAAGCCTCGTGCGCGTAAGCAGCATATGAATGCGTTTAAAGAAGGCCAAACTTGCATCGATTGCCACAAAGGCATTGCACACAAGAGTGTTCGTCATCAGTTGTCTGACGAAGAGCTGGAAGAACTTGAAAAACCCAATCCGGAGTACATTCGTGAAATTCCACAGATGTATATCGATGGCTTAGCGCGCATTGAAGAGAAAGAAAAAGCAAAAGCAGCTGAAGATGCAGCTGAAAAATCAGCGGCAAAAGAAAAAGAGCAGAAAGCCATTGATAATGCGATTAAAGAAGCGCTAGAGACTTACAAGCAAGAAAATGCCCCTGCCAGTAAGAAATCTCCAGGCAAAAAAGCCGAAGCCTCAGCGTCGAATATCAAGGTGAATTGGTCGAAAGCTAATAGTCGTGAGATTACGATCTTTTATCCAGGACAGACTTCAATTGAATGGATTCTTAATGGTCGCGATCATGGTGGTGCACGTCCGTTTACTAAAGGGGGAGATCGTTGCGTAACCTGTCACGATAAAGAGACAGCGGATATGGGCGCTAAAATCGTTAGTGGAGAGACTGCTGAAGAATCACCTATCGCAGGCAAGCGTGGCAGTATTCCTGTTATGGTTGATACGACTTACGATTCTGACTATCTCTATATGCGTTTTAGTTGGGCTGATGGCGATCATGTTCCAGTACCGTTTGTTGAGGGTGGCAAGATGGATCCTGAGAACCCTATGAAGTTAGCTGTGATGTTTGCTAACGATAATGTCGAGTACGCTGATCGTGCCGGTTGCTGGGGAACCTGCCACCATGATGCGAAGAATATGCCTCATGCTCCAGATGCTAAAACTCTTGAAGGGAGTGAATTTTCTAAGCAGATTAATTTGGAAGACGGGGTAACTAAGTACCTAAAAGAAACCCGCACTAAACTTGAAATCAAAGGCCGTCGTGGTAAAAAGAAAGGGGGTTGGGACAAGCTTAAGTCTGAAGATAAGTTAAAGAGTTTGATGGATGAAAAAGCGTATATGGACATCGTTCGCTACAAATCAGGCCAAGCGATTGTCGAAGATGGACATATCTCTGCGGATCGTAACATGGCGGGTGGTCAAGGCGCTGAGTTTGATGCCAAGCTTAAGAACGGTACTTGGTCAGTGATCATGAAACGTAAGCTGGTATCTGATAAGCAAGGTGATGTGAATATTAGTAAGGAAGGTTTGTACAACTTCGGTTTTGCAATCCACGATGATTATACTAACTCTCGTTTCCACCATGTATCACTAGGCTACAAGCTAGGATTGGATAATGACGAGGCCGAGCTGAATGCAGCTAAGCAATAATCTGCAATAATAAACGTGTTAAGCGAGATTGAGGCATTTAATGGCAACATTAAGTGCCTTTTTTATACGTGCCTGTTAATGGATATTTTTTTGCAAGCCACTTTATCGATAGTTGCTTCTAATCAAGGTAAATGTTCGCAAGTTCTTTAAACTACAAAAAGTTGAGTACAGGCTAGTGGTTGAAAAGGAACTAGAAAAGATGCTGAAAGCAGGCGTGAAACTAACCTTGATGGTTGTGAGTTTGTTAAGCAGTCTTGGCGTGAATGCAGAGATTATTCAGGTAGAGATTAAAAAATTTAAATTCATCCCTCAGCAATTAACCATTAATGTGGGTGATACGGTTGTTTGGACCAATAAGGAAAAGCGTCAGTATCACAGTGTTTGGTTCAAAGAAGCCGGTGATAAAGAACCTGATTACTTTTTTCCCGGTGAGCTTTATCAGCGGACGTTCAATCTAGTTGGAACTTTTAACTATTTATGTGGCCCCCATCCTAAAATGACAGGGGTTATCCATGTTGAAAAAAAATAGAGACTGTATGAATAATAAAATCATTTCTACTGTATCAGTATCGTTTGCACTATTAGCCTCGATATCAATGCAAGGCTGTAGTGGCCACCCAGGCGCTGGGCATTGGGAATCCAGTTTGCAATCAACGCATTTAGAATATTCAAGCTCACAATACAGTGCATTAGAAGCTGAGTTCGATGGTAAGGGGACATTACATCCTAATCAGCTCATGCCAAATCAAGAAGGTAAAGAGGATCTCTGGTGCGTATGGCAAGCGAAGACAGCGACTACGTTAGATGTACAATGCGGGGATGGTTCTGCAGAAAAAACGAACTTAAAATTTGAGCTAGTAGTTTCTCAAACAGAAGGTGAACTTTATAATAGTGCTGAGCTGTTACAAGCGGGTAAACTGGTTGCTAGTTTCAATCGTAAAAGGTAATTCTATTACTGAGTTAGGGCCTCAAGAGGGTTCTGAGCGACTCAGTACGACCTTATTGCGTCCATTCGACTTGGCCTCATAAAGTGCTTTATCACAGCGCTCAATCCAAGAGCTCACTTGATCAGAGGCCTTTGCCTCTGATACTCCACCACTGATCGTCACTGCTTGGCCTAGACCATAATCCTGATCTTCAACTAAGGCTCTCAGTTCATCTGCGAGTTTGATAGCGGCCTCTTCGTTAGTTTGATGTAGCAAAACTGCAAACTCTTCGCCACCGTAACGAAATAGGCGATCGCTATCCCTTAATCGGTGTTGGATTGTACTAGTGACTAATTTAAGTACTTGATCGCCAGCCAAGTGGCCATGGTTGTCATTAATCTTCTTAAAAAAGTCCAAATCATAAATAAACAGTGAAACGGGGGTTTTGTAGCGCTGAACCGAATATAAGGCGCGCTTCATTGAGGACTGAAACGTATGGCGATTGTAGGCATGGGTTAACGAATCACGGGTGACTAAAATATTGACTTGAATTAATAATCGATTGATAAAATATGACAGTAAGAACGAAAACAAGCCGACTAAAAGTAAGGAGGAATATATTCGCAACTGAACGGCTATCGGGAAGTGCATGCTAACGACATAGAAAATTGCCGCGGTAAAAATAGAAGCGCTAATGCAAGCGTCTCTTAATTCAAGTACTAGAAAGAAGCTTAATACTCCGACGTATGCCCAATAAATACCGAACTCTGGGTGGAGGTTAGTTACATTGAGTATGGTAACGGGAATGAATAGTACAAACCCACGTCCTTTCCATAGATAGATTCTTTTAAATAGTAAGAAGTAAACAATAATGGCGAAATATACAAAGCCGATTAAGGATATTACACCAGTGGCATAATCCCCACGGAGAAGTTGCAAAATAGCAAAGGTAACCACAGAAAGGCCACCTAACGCATTGAAATATAAGTAAATAGTAGTCTTATATTGCTCTATCTCAGTAATCATTTTAAATTGATCATGACTTCTATGCTTAGGCGTTAGCGGTAATTTGAAGGCCGTTCAATTATTAAGTATAGCGGGGATTTAGCGAGGTAACCAAAGAATCATCAAAGCACAAAAAACCGAGACCCAAAAGACAAATACGGGAAAGCTGATTCCACGCCATTTAACCTTAGTACTCCGTATAGGAGATAAGGCGAATCCACAGCGGCTGCACATCTTATCTTTTATCCCAACCTGACCCTGGCAGTTATCGCATTGTCGCTGTGGAGCTTGTATTTCTGCATTATTTTCTACTTGTTTCATATCAACACATACTTATAAGTAATATTTTCTATGTTGGCAGTTTGCCACAAAACTCCCTGACACTGCGTATTAACCCGTTAAAACCTGATGCTAATCAATAGCCTTTGCGAATAGTTCACTACTATAAGCAGCATATTGTATAAAGTCATAAGCGTGAGGAAAGACTATGACGATTGAAATTGCTGTAAATAATTCTGATGGTAATAAGGCTGACGACCTGTATTACGAGCCTCAGGGTAACGAAGTCGATCTGTTTACCCATGCTTACCAAAACAATCTGCCTGTATTGATTAAAGGCCCCACAGGTTGTGGTAAAACCCGTTTTATCGCCGCTATGGCTGAGAAGCTAGGGCGACCACTTTATACAGTATCGTGTCACGATGATCTCACCGCTGCTGATTTAGTCGGGCGCCACCTAATTGGCCCTGAAGGCACTTACTGGCAAGATGGCCCTCTGAGCAAGGCTGTGCGTGAAGGTGGGATCTGTTATCTCGATGAGGTGGTTGAAGCGCGCAAAGATACCACTGTGGTATTACACCCATTGGCGGATGATCGACGCGTATTGCCAATTGAACGTACCGGTGAATATTTAGAAGCCGCTCCAGGATTTATGTTGGTCGTCTCTTACAACCCTGGTTATCAGAACCTTATTAAAGGTATGAAACCCAGTACCCGCCAACGTTTCATGGCGATGAGTTTTGATTACCCAAGCACTGATGTTGAAGCGAAAATTGTGGCTCAAGAAAGTGGTGCACCGATTGAATTGGTTCAGCAACTTGTACGTTTAGGCGCTGCCTTGCGTAATCTAAAAGATCACGATCTGGAAGAAGCCGCATCGACGCGTTTATTAATCTATGCTGCTAAACTGGTGGTGAGTGGTATTGATATTAAGCAAGCCTGCTACGCAGCAATGGCAGAGCCATTATCCGATGATGAAGCGACCGTTGCGGCATTAAAAACAGTCATCGATGCCTGTATTGATGAATAAATCCGTACAAGCGCAAGCATTGTATTTAGCCAATCTGTTGGCTCTGCCCGGATTCTCTTTTTTGTTACTCGCATTCTTGTATCGCCAGCTTGTCTGGCGAGCCGGCGATAAACAAAAAATTCGGGATGCTTTAGATTTGAATTTAGACGACTGCAAAGATCTAAAGCAAAGGCGAATAATTGAAACCAGTATTAGTCAAAAGGAACTCGACCAGTCCCATGCAAAGACGGCCTTTTGGTTATCGGTTATCGGTGGCTGCTGCGTTCTGGGTGGCTGCTCATCGATTTATTTTTTAATGGAAAATGCGACTCAAGCATGGCCCGTGATCATTTTATATTTCACTATTATGCACACCTCATTTGTGATGTGGGGAATGATCAATCTTGCTCGTGCTATGTCCTCTCGCTTGCCTTATTTTAGGGTCGTATAGCCCTTCTAAATCAGACTATTTTAGTCAGTTATAAAACCTTGGCTTAACCCTAAAAACTTGTTCTAAATCAGTGTTTTAACGCTCTAAAATAGAGCGTGATTAAAACCAAGTTTGTAGTCTAAAAATACTTTTCAAATTGCTTGATGTGAGTCATCTAAAAGCTAAGTCAGTGTTATCTCTACGGTTATTTCCCTTTATACTTTTTTCATTCTAAAGAAAAGACGAAAGGCAAAAGTGGAGGCGTTTTAAAAACATGAAAAAGTTATTTATTGTTCTGTTCGTTATGCCCGTTATGTTGGCTCTGCCATTTAATAGTTATGCCGTCTCCCCAGAGCGCCAAGATGAGCTTATGCACTTATTAAAACAAGATTGCGGCTCTTGTCATGGTATGACCATGAAGGGTGGCTTGGGCCCCGCGCTATTACCCGCAACGCTTATTAAAACACCCGATTATATTTTAGAAAACACTATTAAGTACGGCCGTGAAACGTTAGCTATGCCTGCTTGGGATGGCATTTTGAACAGCGTAGAAATTGAATGGTTGGTTGACCAACTGAAAGAAGGAATTGAATAAATGATGTTTAAGAAAAATGTAATAACCGCATTCGTCTGCAATGTTGTTTTATCAAGCGGTGTACTTTTATCGGGTTGTGCACTTTTATCAGAGCCTAGCCAAAGTGTTGAAACCGTTGCTACTGGGGATTTAGGGGTCATCATTGAACGTGCAACAGGCTCGGTGCAAATAGTGAACACCACAAGTCAAACCAGCCTAGCACGTATCGATCAGTTAGGTGACCTTTCTCATGCCTCGATCGTTTATTCCCGTGACGAACGTTTTGCTTATGTATTCGGCCGTGATGGTGGTTTAACAAAGGTCGATATTACCAAGCAACAAATCGATAAGCGCATTATTCAAGGTGGCAATAGTATTGGAGGCGCGATTTCTCAAGATGGCAAATTGGTTGCGGTCTCTAATTATACTCCCGGTGGCGTGCGAATATTTGATGCGCACACATTAGAGTTAAAGTTTGATCTTCCTGCAATTGGCCGCGACGGAAAACAATCTAAAACGGTCGGTTTAGTCGATGCTCCAGGTCATAAATTTGTTTTCAGTTTATTTGATTCGGCAGAAATTTGGTTGGTAGACCTATCCTCTGGAGAGCCTGAAATAACAAAATATTTTGATGTCGGCTTAAAACCTTATGACGCATTAATGAGCCCTGATGGTCGTTATTACATAGCGGGTCTATTCGGTGAAGACGGTATGGCGATGTTGGATTTGTGGCATCCCGAAAAAGGCATAAAACGCATACTGCCAAATTATGGCATGGGAGAGAAGCGTTTACCGGTTTATAAAATGCCGCATTTAGAAGGCTGGGCCATTTCCGGTAACCGTGCCTTTGTGCCCGCAGTAGGGCGTCACGAAGTGCTCGTTTTGAATATGGATACCTGGCAGCAAGAAGCGGCGATTCCCGTACATGGCCAGCCTATTTTTGTTATGGGTCGTCCCGACGGTCGCCACGTTTGGGTAAACTTTGCTTACCCTAATAACGATACGCTGCAAGTGATTGAAACTGAAACGTTGAAAATCATTCATGAGAAAAAACCCGGTAAAGCGGTATTGCACATGGAGTTTAATCCTCGTGGTGAAAAGCTTTGGACCTCCGTGCGCGATGAAAACAAAGTGTGTATTTATGATACCGAGACCTTTGTTGAAGATACGTGTTTCCAAGCGGAAAGCCCAAGCGGTATTTTCTTTACCAATCGTGCCCACATCATCGGTCTGTAACAGGAGAATGAAATGAATCTTTTACAGCAACAACTAATCGATGAATACCAAAAAGGTTTACCGGTAACGTCGCGTCCTTATTTTGATATGGCCCAGCGATTGGGGTGTCTTGAGCAAGACGTAATTGCTGAACTCAAAGATTTGAAAGCCAGTGGCGCATTATCTCGAGTTGGCCCTGTGTTCAATCATAAAAAAGCGGGCGCTAGTACCTTAGCGGCGATGGCCGTGCCAGAAAACGAATTAGCCGCAGTGGCCGAGCGTGTAAACGCATTTGAAGGTGTCAATCATAACTATGCTCGTGAGCATGAATACAATCTTTGGTTTGTTGTGACTGCACCTGACCAAGATCAATTACAAAACAGTCTGAAAGCGATTGAATTGAGTGGCGGCTATAAAGTGATGTCGTTACCCATGGTGAAGAGTTATTTCATTGACTTAGGTTTTAAGGTCAAGTGGCTTCAAAGTGAAGTGGCAATAAATAAAAAGTGGCAGTGATTAGGTTGGAATGAATATGGATGAGATCTCACAATTACGTTTACGCAAAGCGATTCAAAATGGTTTGCCGCTTACCGAACAGCCTTATTTAACCTTGGCTGAAGAGTTAGGGTTAACCGAAGATCAAGTAATGCAAACCATCAATGATTGGCAAGAAGACGGATTAATAAAACGTTTTGGTTTGGTCGTTAAGCATCACAGCCTAGGCTATAAAGCTAACGCCATGGTGGTTTGGGATATTCCCGATAACAAAGTTGATGAGGTTGGTGAGTTATTGAGTTTATGTGACGCAGTCACTTTATGCTACCAACGTCCTCGTCAGTTACCACACTGGAATTATAACTTGTTCAGCATGATTCATGGCCAAGATCGTGAAACCGTATTACAACAACTGGCCGACATCGTAGAGCAAAATGGCTTAAGCGGTTTTGGACGGGACGTTTTATTTAGTTACAAATTATTCAAACAGTGCGGTGGTCAATACGTTCAACCAACTTCTACTGTGGGTGGAGTTGCACTATGAGTCGCGTTATGAATGAGTTAGATAAAAAGTTAATTAATTTATTACAAGACGGTTTTCCTTTGACGGCTAGACCCTTTCTGACGGTATCGCAGCAATTAGCAGAGATGGGGGTTGAGGCTAGCGAAGCAGAAATCATGCAGCGCATTCAAGCGTTGTTAGATGAAGGCACCTTAAGTCGTTTTGGCCCTATGTATCAAGCTGAACGTATGGGCGGTGGTCTAACCTTAGCGGCCATGAAAGTCGAAGAAGAAGATTACGAAAGGGTCAATGAACAAGTTAATGCTTTTTCCGAAGTCGCTCATAATTATCGTCGCGAGCATGAATTAAACATGTGGTTTGTATTAGCCACAGAAACCCCTGAAGGCATCGCCGAATGCATTGAAGAGATGGAAGCAAAGACTGGCTATCACGTATTTAATATGCCAAAAGAGGAGGAGTTCTATGTTGGACTTAGATTTGCTCTCTAGACCAGATGCTAAAGATAGCTTTAACCCGAAAGAAAGTTTTAATCCGAAAGAAAGCAACGCAACAAAACAGCATGAAGAATTTATTTTAACGGAAATTGATCGTGCATTGGTGATGGCTACTCAAGAAGGTCTTCCAGTAAGCGAGCGTCCTTATCAAGTCATTGGTGAAGAAGTGGGCATTACCGAAGATGAAGTGATTTGTCGCTTAGAGAAAATGTTAGAACACGGCATTATTCGTCGCATCGCAGTGATTCCAAACCATTATCGCATTGGCTTTAAAGCCAACGGCATGACGGTATGGAACGTAAAAGACGAGGACATCAAGCGCCTCGGTCGTCAAATTGGTGAGCTGCCTTACGTGAGCCACTGTTATCAGCGTCCACGACATGAACCCTATTGGTCGTATAATTTATTTGCCATGGTTCACGGTACTGAACGTGCACAAGTAGAAGAGCGAGCAGAAAAACTGAAAGCCATTCTAGGCAATTCATGCTTAGGCAATCAGATTTTATACAGCTCAAAGATTCTGAAAAAAACCGGTATGCGTCTTACTAAAAAGACCGATCCAGAAAACCCAGGAGATAAATAACATGTTTCGCATTACTCAATACATGAAAACACTGCATACGCCGTCTCCTGTTGGCCCTGCACGAAAGCCGCCAGGACCGGTGGTTATTTGGAACTTAATTCGCCGCTGTAATTTAACCTGTAAACACTGCTATTCCATCTCGGCGGATATCGACTTTAAGGGCGAATTATCGACCAACGAAGTCTATAGCGTGATGGACGATCTAAAAGAATTCAAAGTGCCCGTACTCATTCTTTCTGGGGGTGAACCGCTTCTGCGCCCCGACATTTGGGATATCTCTAAGCGTGCTAAAGACATGGGGTTTTATGTTGGGCTTTCCAGTAATGGTACGTTAATCGACGAGTCTAATATCGATAAAATTGCCGAAGCCAATTACGACTACATAGGCGTGAGCATCGATGGTATCGAAGCGACTCATGATGAATTCCGCCAGCGTAAAGGCGCTTTCAAAGAGTCCATGGCGGGCATTAAACTGTGCCAAGAAAAAGGCATTAAAGTAGGGCTTCGCTTTACTCTAACTCAAGATAATGCCCACGAGTTACCTCAGATACTCGACCTAATGGACGAGTACGATTTAGATAAATTTTATCTTTCCCATCTAAACTACGCAGGTCGAGGCAAGCGCAATCGTAAACGTGATGTCTTTCACCAAATGACTCGCGATGCGTTAGATATGATTTTTGAACGCAGCTGGAATGAGCTAAAACAGGGTGTTGAACGCGAATATGTCACGGGTAATAACGACGCCGATGGCCCGTACTTATTACAGTGGGCCGAAAAAAATGTGCCTGAAGAAGTGGATGCATTACGTCAGCGGTTAGAAAACTGGGGTGGGAATTCATCCGGTGTCAACATTTCCAATATCGATAACCTTGGTACCGTTCACCCTGATACTTTCTGGTGGGACTATAACCTAGGAAATGTGCGCGATAAAAAGTTTTCGGAAATTTGGGCTAACCCAGATGACGAACTCATGAAAGGGTTTCGCATGTCACCACGCCCGGTTAAAGGACGTTGTGGTGAATGTAAGTACTTAAAAATTTGTGGTGGTAATACTCGAGTGCGTGCGTATTCATTAACCGACGACCCATGGGCAGAAGACCCAGCCTGTTATTTATCCAATGAAGAAATTGGTGTCGAAAGCGAAGAAGACGAGCGCATGCCACTTCCGAGCGTCGAGCATGCCGCCGCTGTTGAAAAGAAGCAACAATTTATAAATGCAGTCAATATTTAAAAAAACAAAGAACTGCAGAAAGCCGATAAGAAGCTTAATGGAGATTACCGATGTCTGAGATTCAAGAAGTAAT
Organism: uncultured Oleispira sp.; assembly: GCA_913019965.1. Taxonomy (GTDB): domain Bacteria; phylum Pseudomonadota; class Gammaproteobacteria; order Pseudomonadales; family Oceanobacteraceae; genus Oleispira. The sequence goes on along the minus strand of CAJVZR010000001.1, from coordinate 107,473 downwards.
AGGAAATAAAAAAATGGTTAACGTGGTTTTACCCTCCCATATCATGTCACGTATTCCACAATTACAACCTGGCCAAGTCGCGTTAATCGGAGCAGGTCCAGGTGACCCCGGTTTATTAACCTTAAATGCACTAATGTTAATTCAGCAAGCCGATGTGCTGGTATGCGACCGTTTAGTCTCTGACGAAATCGCTGCGCTCAAACCAGCGAAAGCAGAATTAATTAATGCCGGTAAAAGCTGCAAAGAGCATGTGCTGACTCAAGAGCAAACAAATCAAGTATTAGTCGATCAAGCTAAGTTAGGTAAGCGTGTTGTACGCTTAAAAGGTGGCGACCCCTATATATTCGGCCGCGGTGGCGAAGAAGTCGAATATCTAATGAACTACCAAATTGAATCTATCATAGTCCCCGGTATTACTGCCGCATCGGGCTGCTCGGCTTATGCAGGATTTCCTCTAACACACCGCGACTTTGCCCAATCCGTCACGCTGGCGACTGGGCATATAAAACACGATGGAAAATTAGAGTTAGATTGGAAAGCGCTAGCCAGCGATGACAGAACCGTGGTGTTTTACATGGGCCTAAATAATGCCCAGTTAATTTCTGATAGCTTACAAGCACAAGGGCGTGGGGCGGATACCCCAGTAGGACTAATCGAGCGAGGCACAACATTACAACAACGTACCGTTTTTACCACGCTCTCTGAATTACCTCAGGCGATTAAAGATAATGGCTTAAAGCCACCGACAATGATGATTGTTGGTGAAGTGGTAAGTATTGCTGAGAAAAATGCAAAAATGTCCGCTGAGAATGCGCGAATCAATGCAGAGTCATCAGAGCCACAGGCTTGCTAAGCCTCTCTGGTTAAGGATAAGAGATGTTAAAGAATAAATTTTCGACGATTGGCCATCTAGTACTTATTGGTGCAGTCATCAGCGGCTCGGCTTTGTTAGTTCAAGCTGAAGAAATTACCGAAGTTTCAGCCGAGTCTGCTGCACAGGTCAAACTAGACTACACCGCGCATTGCGCCGCCTGTCATGGCAGCGAGCGTTTAGGTGCTATGGGGCCCGCGCTCTTACCTGATAACCTAAAGCGCTTGCGTAAAAATAAAGCGACTAAGGTGATTGCAGAGGGGCGTGCGGCTACGCAAATGCCAGCATTTAAAAACGTACTGAACGAAGACCAACGCAAAGCGCTGGTTGATTATATTTATACAAAACCAACGATGACACCCACGTGGACAGAGAAAGATATTCTGTCTACCCAAGTGGTTTCTTATAAAAAAGACGAGCTGCCGAGCAAGACTGTGTTCGAAGCCGATCTCATGAACTTGTTTTTAGTGGTTGAGCTTGGGGATCATCACGTCACCTTATTAAATGGCGATACTTTCGAACCTATTCATCGTTTCAAAAGCCGCTTTGCCTTACACGGTGGGCCCAAATACTCACCGGATGGCCGCTTCGTTTATTTCGCTTCTCGTGATGGCTGGATTACCAAATATGATATTTATAACCTAAAAGTTGTTGCGGAAGTGCGTGCAGGAATTAATACCCGTAACCTTGCCATTTCATCTGATGGCAAGTCCGTCATTGTGGGTAATTATTTACCCAATAACCTAGTCATGTTCGACGCCGAAAGCCTCGATTTAATGAAAGTTTATCCTGTCGTGAATGACGAAGGCACCAACTCGCGAGTGAGTGCGGTTTATAACGCGCCACCTCGTAATACTTATATTGCAGCGTTAAAAGATTTGAAAGAAGTATGGGAAATTCCATACCCAGTCGATGGTAAACCGGCTGAAATTCGCAAAATTACAGTCGATGATTATTTAGACGACTTCTTCTTTGACCCTGATTATAAATTATTAATTGGCGCTTCTCGCGATGCGATCGGCGGCCAAGTTGTGGATCTGGATTTAGGTAAGGTGGTAAACCAAATTCCATTGCCGGGTATGCCACACCTTGGTTCGGGCATAACTTGGGACTATCCAGTAAAAGACAGCAGGGGCCAAACGGTAATGAAGCAAGTTCTGGCCTCACCGAACTTGAAAGAAGGCAAGGTCTCCGTTATCGATATGCAAACGTGGAAAGTAATCAAAGAAATCAAAACGGAAGGCCCAGGCTTCTTCATGCGCAGCCATGAAAAATCACCGTATGCCTGGGTAGATGTATTCTTTGGCCCGAACAAAGAAGCCGTTCATGTAATTGATAAAGCGACGTTAGAGATTGTGAAAACGTTGCGGCCATCGCCGGGTAAAACCGCTGCTCACGTTGAATTCAATAAAGACGGTAGTAAGGTGATTCTGAGTATTTGGGACATGGATGGCGAGATCATTGTTTATGACGCCAATACTCTAAAAGAAGAAAAGCGCTTACCCATGGTTAAGCCTTCTGGTAAATACAATGTGTGGAATAAAACCCAGTATGAGCGGGGGACGAGTCACTAGTTGTATGCGTTAACGTAAGCATCGACCAAATAGGCAATAGGCTTTTGATAAAAATAGGCTGTAACGTTTTAATATATTGCTAATATTTTTTGAATCCTGAGATATACTTATGTAGTCTTTTCTAATTATATCGTTTAGTTAAGTGAGAGTATCTCATGCTTCATCAATTTGCCTATATCAGTAATGAAAAACAATATTTTACAGACGAAGATCTGAGAGTATTAATGATGCGTGCTAGAGAAAAGAATAAACGCATGGAATTAACGGGGTTGTTGCTGTATGACAATGGAGCATTTTTACAGGTTTTAGAAGGTCCACAAGACTCAATTGAAATCATGAAACAAGAATTACTTAATGATTCTCGGCATGAAAATATGGATGTCATTTATAGTAGTGATAAATTGTTTGAGCGTGAGTTTGCTAACTGGAGAATGGGATTTCAAATTTTAGGCAGTCATAAGAACAAAGATTATTTATCATTAGATGATAGGGTCAAGGAACTATTAAAAAAAGCTAAACCAAATGGGGCTGAGGCCCATGACCTGATAGCTCAATATACCCAGTTGAAAAATTCTAGTATCAACCTAAATTTAATAGGGACAAATATTAACGTTAAGTAAGTGATGTGTTGAATATCAATGCAATGGCAGGGCAAAGTACTGTACCACACACAGTATGGCTCATAGCCATTAATTGGTAATCAATGCAGTCTACTGCTAGATTTAATGAATATTAAGTTAACATCTAGCTATTATGATCAATATATTTAAACGTTACTTTAATTCAGTCGAAAACTCAATTTCAAGACGTCTGCTCAGATCAGTCTTATCAATCTATTTTATATTGACCCTGATTGTAACCTCAGTTCATATAGCTATTGACTATTATAGTGCAAAAGGAGCTGTTCAGCATATGCTCGTCGCTTCAGAGGCCACCTTTCACGACATATTAGCCGCTGATTTGTGGGAATATAACTATGATCAATTGAGTATTACGGCCGAAAGCATGATGCGCTTGCCTTTTATCACTAGGATTGAAGTTACTATACCGGGAGAATCGACACTTTACTTTTCTAATAGCCAGGCCGAGGATGAGCAAGCTAGTGCTGAGGGATTGTTCTGGCATGAGTTTGAGCTGAACTATATTGAGGATGATCTATCCAACTATATCGGTAAAGTAAGGATATATTCAAATACTTTTGTTATTCTTGGACAGATTAAGTCAGGGCTATATACACTGCTAATAAATGCCATAATTAAGACAATTGCGCTTATCATACTGGTGACGGTAGTTTTCAACTGGCTACTGACTCGACCATTAGAAAAACTTGCTCATCATGCAGAATCTATTGATACCGAAAGTCCTGAATTTAAGCCAATCAAGGTGGCAGATAACCCGAAAGATGAATTAGGGTTATTGCAGACGGCGATGAACCGTATGATGGTTAAAACCACTGATACGATTAAAAAGTTGGATGGTTTTAATAAGGATCTTGAAACAAAGATAGCGGATCGAACGCAAAAACTCAGGGGCACGGTTAGTCAACTTGATAAAGAAAAGGTTGCCCTTAAAAGTGAAGTTGAATCTAGAAAGAAAGGTGAAATTGCACTTTCCAATTCACTGATTCAATTGAAACAGGCACAAGTGAAGTTGGTTGCTTCTGAAAAAATGGCATCTTTAGGCACGCTTGCTGCGGGCATTGCTCACGAGATTAATAATCCGATTACCTTTGTACTTCAGAATGTTAATGTACTTGGGGAATATAACGAAGCATTTCATACCCTTATTAAAGATTACAAATCTCTGGTAGAAACAGGGTTGAAAGTTGATGGAGATGCCAAAAAAATCCTCGGGCGTATTCAACAATATGAAGAAGAGGAAGACCTTGAATTTATCATCTCTGACTCCTTAAGTCTGCTAAAATCTACCGAGGATGGTATATCCAGAGTAGTCGACATTGTCAAAAATATGAAGAGTTTCAGCCATCCGGATGTAGAAAATATCCATAGTGTAGATGTTCATGAAGTACTGACTTCAACCTTACTTCTATTGAAAAACGAAATTCCTGTTAATGTACAAATCGCAACAGAATTTAATGCTAATGCTTTCGTCGTCCAAAGTAATCGTAATCAGCTAGGACAGGTGTTCCTTAATCTTATTATGAATTCTCTGCAGGCGATCTCAGAAAATTCAGACGGAATTATTCGAATACAAACAGAAAGTAATGAGCAACACATATTTATCCATATAATTGATACAGGCTGTGGGATTCCAGAAGAGAAAATAAAGCTGATCTTTGATCCTTTTTATACCACTAAGGAGGTCGGTGAAGGAACCGGTATGGGACTTTCGATTTCTTACGGGATAGTGAAAAAATACAATGGAAAAATTGGCGTATCCAGTGTTCCCGATAAAGGGACGAAGATTACGATACAGTTTTTATTAAAATCTGATTTGTAGTAGTTTAAAATCGCTGAACGAAGAAATGCGTCGCGCTTTAGGTGATATTAAAGAGTTAATTAAGCAAGCTTAATATTCGTTCTATTGATTAGAACAACCTAGGCTGATCGGGTGCTGAATCCATCGGTTTAGGTTTAACTTTATTACGTGCATTACCTATCTCGGGCTGCACTTCTCTATGTTTCATATTGAACGGGTAGCTCGCAAATAGCGGGTTGAGCTCTTCTCTTGCACTGTTCGTTGCTAACCATTTTTTAGCCCCCTCCAAATCTAGCATAACCGGCATACGGCTATGTATATCAGCAATGGCGTGATGTGCAGGGGCGGTGACTATGGTGCAAGAGTAAAGCGCTTGGTTATCCGCAGTCATCCATTGATCCCATAAGCCTGCGAATAACAAAGGCTTCTCTTTGTCATACAGCTCCATTACTTTTTTACCGCCGGTGACTTTTCTCCATTCTAAATAAGACGTTGCAGGGATGATGCAGCGTTGTGATTCAAACGGTTTTTTAAAGGCTCGGCTGCTGTGCAGTGTTTCTGAACGGGCATTGAACATAGCGAATTGGCTATCTGGGCCATGAGACCAGTTTGGCACTAACCACCAACGAGCTTGTAGCCAGCCTTGTTGAACAGGCTGGTTGGCTAAAACAGGCACTATCTCTGTGGGGGCAATGTTTAGCAGGTCACCTTGTCTATTGCCTTCGTCAGTATAAGGATAGGGGCTGCCCAGTTCGTCCAAGTAGCGTACTTGAGTTGGCGTGAGTGATAGATTAAAGCGGCCGCACATACTTCCGTTCCTTCTTACATAAACTGTCTATTGTTCGTTCTTGTTTTATTGTGAGCTTCTCGCTTGTCATTTGCTATAAATATCTCATATACTGTTTAAATATACAGTGCTTTGTTTAAGCACAAGAACCAGTGAGTGCATATGATGAAGCTTATTCTATTTGGTGATGCCGTGCCTGCGGGATTTCCTAGCCCTGCGGAAGACTATAAAGAAGATGCCTTGAGCTTAGATGAGCATCTCATTTCGCATCCTGCGGCCACCTATTTAGCCAGAGCTTCGGGAGATTCGATGCAGGGAGTCGGTATTTATGACCAAGACCTGCTGGTTATTGATCGCTCTTTAACTCCTAGAAGCGGCCATGTGGTGATTGCGGCGGTAGATGGTGAATTGTGCTGTAAGCAAATTGATGTGGAAGGTAAACGCTTGGTTTCGGCCAATAAAGACTACGCGCCTATCTTATTATCGGAAGAGCAGGACGTGGTGATTGAAGGGGTTGTGAAAGCCTCTATTCGATATCACTGGTCGGGTTGATGTTTGCGTTAGTCGATTGCAACAGTTGTTATGCCAGTTGTGAGCAGATTTTTCGTCCAGAGCTTAGAGGGAAGCCCGTGGTGGTGTTGTCGAATAACGATGGCTTTATTGTCGCGCGTTCGAAAGAAGCCAAGTTGCTGGGGCTGGAAGATTTGCAGCCGTTTTTTAAAGTGGAGGCCATGTTAAAGCAAAATAACGTGGCGATTTTTAGCAGTAATTATCCCTTATATGGAGATATTAGCCACAGGGTGATGTCGACGCTAAAGGCATTTTCTCCTCAAGTGGAGGTGTATTCCATCGACGAAATGTTTTTAAACTTTGATGGTATGGGCTGGGATTTAAAAGAGTATGGGCAAGAGATTAAGCACAAACTTTGGCAAGATATTCGTATGCCTGTTGGGGTCGGTATTGGTCCGACCAAAACCTTGAGTAAGCTGGCCAGTCGTGCGGCGAAAACGATTCCCCAGTGCAAGGGTGTTTGTGTATTAGACGAAGCGCATAAATGGCAATGGTTGCAAAAGCGCTTACCGGTAACCAAGGTATGGGGAATCGGCTCTCGCTTAGCCAAGCGCCTAGAAAAATACCAGGTGCATACGGTTTATGACCTAGCTCAAGCGGATAGTAAAACCCTCAGGCGTGATGTCAGTGTCAATTTAGAGCGCACGATTAATGAACTCAATGGCATTGCCTGTTATCCACTAGAAGAACAACCACCTGCGAAAAAACAAATTTATTGCACGCGGTCATTTGGCCACAAACTCACTGAACTGTTGCCGATTAAACAAGCGGTGGCGGTTTACGCCAGTCGTGCAGCAGAAAAACTGCGGGCACAAAACTCCCTTGCACAATCGATTCATGTCTTTTTGCATACCTCGCCTTTCGAAGGCAATTACCATAGCCGCAGCACGGTGTGCCAAACGGCTTATCCCACCAACGACAGTCGTGAAATAGTGGCGGCAGTGATGCGAGGCATAGACAGTATTTTTACCCCAGGGCATCGTTATTTAAAAGCTGGGGTCGGGCTAATGGATGTGTTTGATCGCAGCTTCAACCAATATGATTTGTTTCACTCGGGACAGTCGGGGCAATCTGATAAAGTGATGCAGGTGCTGGATAAAACTAACTTAGAGCATGGACGTAATACTCTGTTTTTAGGGGCGGAAGGTGTGGTGCGAAAGTGGGCTATGCGCCAGCATTATAAGTCGCCTTCTTATACGACTAAGTGGGCGGATATTCCTGTTGTGCAATGCCAAGGAGTTGGTACACATAGAAAGTGGTGAGCCTAATATAGCTATTATGCCTTTAACATAGGGCCAGTTTAGTGATGATGAAACGTTGCTGAATTAAGTATCCTAAATTGCGCTTATGCCTGTCTACCTTTTGATTTTGCTAATTATTCATTGTAATATCAGCAATTACGCAGTAGGGGCGCATTAATACTCTAGAATTGAAGAAAGTCTAATATTTCACAGATTATAAAGAAGGGCATTTCCTCAAGCATACCCTGTTAACGGATTAATAAGTTGTACTATATAAGGAAGTAAATCCATGGAAATAATTCAAAAGAAAAATTCAACTAAGCATACATTCACCTTTGAGAAAGAACATTTTAACTTTGCATATGAAGATAAAACGGGCTCAGGCGATACTGATTTCAATTATGCAGACTTCCCTCAAAAATCTTCAATCCAAATAGAGCAAAATGAATGGCTGAGAAATGTTGGTTATCTTTGGTGTGCGCTGGGAATATTTCAATTTGGATATGCCATTTATTCAGGAGCCCCTTTATCAGGTAAATCGTTTTGGATTGTCATAGGTTTAGCATGTGTTGCATGGGCGTTTTTCTCAACAATTAAATATTCGGTTTACAAGTCTGAACGTGGCAATATCTTTGTGATCCAAGATAAAAACCATGGAAAAATATTAGAAGAGCTTAATGGTCGTAGGAAAGCTCAGCTTGTAGATTGGTATGCTGATATTAATCCAGAGAATGAGCTTGAGAATGAAATAGGTAAGTTTAACTGGCTTGTAGAGCAAGGAGTTCTTACTAAAGAAGAGTCCGAGGATAAAATTTCTCAAGCAAAGCTGATGAGTGCAGATAATTATATATTGCCGGGCGAGCGTTTGAACTAATTATTCAATGATAAGGGGATTAGGTTAATAGCTAGTGGGGAAAGGTCATGGATAAAGATGTGATGGTGAAGTTCAATCGCTATCCTGAGGAGGTCAAATCACGACTGCTTGAAGTTCGTGGTGTGATTTATTCGGTTGCTGAAGAAGAGTCTTTGGGAGAAGTAATTGAAACCCTGAAATGGAACGAAGCTAGCTACCAAACAATGGGAGGCAGTCCGCTCAGGCTGGATTGGAAGGAAAAGTCACCGCATACCTTATCGCTTTATTTCAACTGCAAAACACGGCTGATTGAAACTTTTAAAGAAGTATATCGGGATACCTTCATCTACGAGGGAAATAGAGAGATGGTCCTAAACGTCTCTGAGGCGCTGCCATTGCCGGAATTAAAGGCCTGTATTTCTATGACATTGCGCTATCATAAAATTAAGCACCTACCTTTATTGGGAGCATAATATGATTAGTTGTGATCAGCATGACTACATCGAGATAGTTTGTACGTTTAAATACCCGATTAAACTGACGATGACGTCTGGCAGTATCATTGAGTGCATAGGCTTAGATACTCAGCTCAATGAAAATCGCGATGAATGTATGAAGGTCGACCTTAAAGGTACAGAAGCCTTGATTATTCTCAGTGATATTTCGGTATTAGAAGTGTGCGTTGATAATCCTCACCTCCAAAGCGTCTCTTTTAACTAGAGCACCTGTTTAAACTAAAGCATCTGTATTAACTAAAGCATCTGTTTGAAGTAGGGCCTTTGTAATGGTTAAGCCACTGCCATACAATCATTCGTAGTAATAAAATAATAATAAGGATGAAAGATGAACAAGCAACGAATGCAACTGCTCAATGAACAGATTGTTATGGGGTGGTTCGGATTATGATTATTTCCTTTATTGCGTTCTTACTCGGCTTTACCTTGATTGGGCTATCATCTGTTTGGAAAAGTCGCGGGACAGCGCAAGATTATTATCTGGCCAGTGGTTCGGTGAAACCTTGGCTGGTTGGGCTATCTGCGGTAGCCACCAATAATAGCGGCTACATGTTCATTGGGGTTATCGGTTATACCTATGCAACAGGGCTGGCATCTATTTGGTTAATGATCGGCTGGATTGTCGGTGATTTTCTATCTTCAATGTTTGTACATGCTCGCTTGAAAGATGCCGCTTCAAGAACCGGAGAGGTGAGCTATGCGGGTGTGCTTAGTGGTTGGTATGGCGCAGACAATAATCGCTTACAGCGTCTTATCGGTATTATTTCTCTAATTTTCTTATTAGCCTATGCCAGTGCTCAGCTGGTGGCGGGCAGTAAAGCTTTGCATGTGCTTTTTGATTGGCCAACCTGGGCGGGCGCCGTACTGGGGGCCGTATTAGTGACCTTGTATTGCTTCGCAGGGGGGATTCGCGCATCTATTTGGACGGATGCAGCACAATCGACTGTGATGATCTTAGCGATGGGATTATTGATGATTGTTGCGACCTATTCATTAGGGGGGATCGGAGAGGCCGTAATACAAATGCAAGGTGTTGATGGCTTCCTTGATTGGTTCCCGCAAGATTTAGCGCTTCCAGGTTTGGCTGGGGGAATATTGTTTGCCCTGAGTTGGTTATTTGCAGGCTTTTCTGTAATTGGTCAGCCCCACATAATGGTGCGTTTCATGACTTTGAATGATCTTGGTGCGATGCGGAAAGCGAGATTCTATTATTACCTGTGGTTTGTTGTCTTTTACATGATGGCAACGGCTGTTGGGTTATTATCGCGCATTTATCTCGGCGAAAGCAGCAGTTTTGATGCTGAGCTAGCTCTGCCTGTGATGGCACAACAACTTTTTCCACCGATATTAGTAGGGCTGGTATTAGCGGGTATTTTTGCGGCCACTATGTCGACGGCTGATTCTTTGGTATTGAGTTGCTCGGCGGCGATTACTCACGATCTGTTACCGGCAAAAGTTGAGCGCCCGTTATTCATCAAATTAGCGACGGTTGGTATTGCCTGTGCTGCTTTATGCTGGGCCTTGGTGAATGAACAAAGTGTATTCAGTTTAGTCATTATGGCTTGGTCAGGGCTAGCCAGCGCATTTGCCCCTTTGCTTATCTTCTTATGCCTAGGTAGAAAGCCGAGTCAATTGCTAAGTATTGCCGCTGTAATCGTTGGTTTATCGGTCGCGATACTTTGGCGTGCAATGGGGTGGCAGTCGGCGGTGTATGAAGGTTTGCCGGGAATTGTGGCAGGGTTAGTTGTCTTATCTTTTTCGCTGCGTCAACGAGCGGCATAAACCATAAGAAATAAAGGAAAGTTGCATATCAATTTATATGTAATTTTCCTACCGTTTTAGATCTCGGAACATTAATCTACACTTAATAAGTAACTATCAACTTATGGCGTATGATTATGGCTATTCGTTATATAGGTAAGCTAAGTACCAAATTATTTGCACCACTCATGGTTGTTTTTATCTTTGTATTGGCCATGCTTATATTCTATGTGCCGGTGGTTACTCATAATAATATGGTTAATAGTGCTATTTCGACCGGTGAAGATACGGTCAAGCAATATAAGGCGATAAGGGGCTATTACACAAAAAACATCATTAAAAAAGTTTTAGCGGGAAATGAAATCAGACCTCATTATGTACATAAAGGTCAAGATAATACGATTCCGCTACCTGCCACATTTATTCACGATATTAGCAAAGTATTTTCAGATCAAAACATTATAAGTTTAAAACTCTATAGCCCTTATCCTTTTCCGAATAGAACGTCTCGCATACTCGATTCTTTTGCAGAAGAAGCTTGGCGGTCATTAAATAACAATAGTAAAGAGACCTATTTTGAAACGGCTACGATTGAAGGTAAGGAAGTCGTTAGAGTCGCGCTTGCTGATACGATGACGCAGCAGGGTTGTGTTAACTGTCATAATACCCATCCTGATACCCCCAAGAATGACTGGAAACTAACGGATGTCAGAGGGATATTAGAAGTTCAAATTCCTATTGATAAGCAAATACAAGAAGCCTTTGATCTTAACTTTACAATTGCAACTATTGTACTGATCACCTTGTCAGCGACCATCGGCATGCTGTTTATTATGTTCCGTCGTCTTATCTCTAATCGTCTTCGAGAAGTGCATAGTGCATTACAAGATATTGCAGCTGGGGACGGGGATTTAGGACAACGTTTAATTGATAATCCAAAAGATGAAATAGGTGTTATTGCGGAAGCGTTTAATCAGTTTATTGCTCATCTGGATAGTACATTAAGTCAAATTAATGAGCAGGTTAATCAGTTATATGAAACAACAAAATCCATGGAAGTCGTTACAAAAAGTACTCAGGGGAATGCTCATCATCAACAAGATGTCACTGGCCAAGTTGTCTCGGCGATGGGGGAGATGATGTCTTCTACACAAGAGATGTCCAGCATTACTGCAAGTACTGCATTAAATTCAGAAAATACTCATAAACAGGCTGACTTAGGGCAGGAGATGATTAAGGACAACCTTAGCTCTGTGGAAAACTTATCAAAAACTATGGAAAATGCTTCTAAGGCGGTGAAAGATCTAGAGTCAGATAGTCAAAACATTGGAGGGGTTCTAGATGTGATTCGTGACATCGCAGATCAAACGAACTTACTGGCTTTAAATGCTGCGATAGAAGCTGCTAGAGCAGGCGAGCAAGGTCGCGGTTTTGCGGTCGTTGCTGATGAGGTTCGTACTTTAGCAAGTCGTACTCAGCAATCGACAGAAGAAATTAATAAAATGATTGAGCAGTTACAAAGAGGTGCTAAATTTGCTGTGGATACCTTAGAGGAAGGTAATAAATGCATTGAGATAAGCCAAAACAAAGCCTTAGAAACCAACGAAATGATAGAATGGGTTGGGCAATCAATTACTGAAATTCAAGAACAAAATCAACAAATTGTTACTGCAACAAAGCAGCAGGCGAGTATCAGTGAAGAGATCAATCAAAATAATAACAAAATAAATCAAGACTCAACCGCAACGAATGAAAGTACTCAACAGCTATTATCCATGGCGGCCGAGATTAATCAGGCGGTTGAGCATATAGGTAAACAGTTGCAGAAGTTCTCGAAAAAATGATTGAGCATTAAAGGTATTTATTTTGAATGGCGGTGAATTCTTCAGAGGCCTTAACTTTATCGATCGCTTGCTGTAATAAATTAACGGTTTTGATATCGATATCTTTACTTAGGGCATAATATAAATCGCTTTCATTTAATGTGTAAACCGTTTCAAAATCATCGTTCTTTAACCCTACCTTTTTAATAAGCCAACGGGCTACATTTTCTTCATACGCCCACAGTTGAATTCGGCCAAGACTTAACATTTTAGCGATCGAATCTGCGTTTGGAACATACTTAATATTTGAACTTTTTACCCCATTACTTTTTACTAGTTGATCCCCAATATCATCAATAATGGCTCCGATAGTATAGTTATTTAAATCTGCTGTGGATTCAATTTTTATGGAGCTACTTTTCTTTGCAAGTAATACTATTCGAGTTGGGCTAATAGGACCGACCCAATGGAATAACGGTTCTCTTTGCTCAGTACGAGTCGTTGAGAAGAGCACAATTTTTGGCCCCTTTTCCGCCATACGATAAGCTCTAGGCCAAGGGAACGACCTTATACTATTAGATGTAATCTTTGACGAACTATGCTTGGTAGCGGCTAACAAAAGATCGACGGCAATGCCTTTAAGTTGATTTTGATCTTTGAAGTTATACGGCGGATAAAACTCAGTGATATAGGATAGTTTATCTAACTCATTGGCTGAAGAGGATAGGGGGGTTAATAAACTGAAGGTAATGCTAATAAACAGTGTAATCAATAGAGTAGGCTTCATGATTATAGACCTCTAAATAGTAATGATTTAATTTAACAAGTATAGGTTTAGGCGGATAAAAGCGAAAGGAATGTCGTGAGATTGCAAAAAAAAGTGCAAGTAGAGTCAATTAATTACTCTTTAATCCAGCATTTTGGCGAACTCCTGTGCGAACCTATTACAATCACCGGGCCATCGAGCTGATAAATAATTGCCGTCACGAACAATGAAGCCTGGTGCGGTATTCGTGTGACTATCTCGAATCGGAAATAAAGGGCCTGAAAGGAATGTTCCTTTACCACCAATTGCAGCTCTTACTTCAGATTCCACGCTTTTATTATAGGTACGGTAGTACCTACCTAGCCAAGGTGCAGTGAGAAGCCACGCGGGAAATTCAAGGGTATTCGTTAGAGATGTCGTCTTTCTGCTATGTAGAACAGAGGTGCCATCATTAGCCGTTGTGCGTGCAAGCAATAATACGCCATGGCAAACGGCTGCTACGGGTTTATCTTCTGACATAAAATGACGGCAAATACGGTATGCATCATCAGATTCCAAAAGTGCTTTTACTCCCTGCGCATGCCCACCAGGAATAAGTAGTGCGTCATACATGGAGGGGTCAATACAATCGAGTGCTAAAACTGACTGACCCTCCATGGCCTCAATCATCAATTGATACTTTTTTAGATCAGATTTTTTTGTCATAAATAAAGGAGAGAGAAGAGAGAATCCCTTGAATACCAACCGTTCGTCAGCATAGGCGACATTCCCAGAAGGTGTTGAGAACGTTATTGTATGATTGTCATCATACAACTTCTTCCACGGTACGGCACTTTCTGTCGGATCGTAATCAAGATCTGGTAATAACATTAAAATATTCAACGTTTCTCTCTTCGAAAATAAGGTAGCTTAAGTGTTTATAAGCGGCCTTTGGTTGTGAATTTATTATCAGCAGGGGTTTTGCTATATAAACCATGACTCTGGACTGCTCTGCGGTTTGAATACATCCAGTCACGAATGATCCAATTGGGAGTTGCTGCGGATATGCCAGAATAACTACTATTGCTTATGTGAGGCATTGGAGAGTCAATGGACCATAAGTACATCCAAGTCGCAGAAATATGTTTGCGACCAATATCCCACCAATAGAAAAATTTACTGCCCATCTCTACAAATGCGACTTCGTTATGAAGCTGAATGGCTTTGTCGCCAGCAAACTCAGTGGTCGTGATAGATGAGGAACGATAAGAGTCAATGGCGGTACCATAATTTTTTAACTCTACAACCATGTCCTTGGCGACACCTGAATTCCAGCGGCCATTCAAATAATCCTTAGCGTATTTTGAATAAAACGAGTCCAGTAAAGAAACCCGATCAGGTACGATGTTAGCAGGAATTAAGCCGCTTTGTGCTTCTTGCTTTAGCATATGAGTCATTTTAATGGCAAGTTGGTTACCTAAACTGTGGCCAGCTATACGAATATCATTGCCAGCATATTGAGTCATTGCGGTGATGTAGCTATGTACTAATAAATCACTGACATTTGATCGACTATTTGTCGTTGCATAGATGCCTTGACTATTTCTCCAGCGCATCCCTTTTCGGCCCGTAGCAGACCAGATTTTTGCTTCGGCATCTTTTACTTCAGCTTCGTCAGAGAATTGGTTCCAATACATGATACCAATGTTATAACCGTGATTTCTCCACATCGCAGCAAAATCGACGTCAGGTCGACCGTTACGGGTATTATTGAAATCTTCACGGGTTTGAGTTGTGCTGGATTTATCTGCCCAGCCATGAACGTATATTAATGTCGGTTTGGCTGGGTCATAGAATTGACTGCCGTTAGCTGTGTGAGCTCCTGCTTTTTCATATTGACTGTTAGGTCCTGACCAGTAGAGGCCATAATCTAAGTTATCAAACGTCGATTGAGGAAAACTATCAGCAGAAGACAGCTGAGTAATTGTTATTAAAACGAATAGAGCTAATCTATTTATCATATTCTGTACTCTTATTATTATGTGTTCGCGCCCTGTTTAATAGGGTGAACGCTGTTAATTATCAAATGACAGTTCCATTGTTTAAGAGCGGGTTTTCTAATGATTGAGTTAGGAGGTTGTAGAGGTGATATCCTATGATTTTGTTCACCGTCGAGATAGTGTAATTGAGTTCAAACTTGCATCGATATAGCTCAATTAATAGCTCTACTTTTACGATATTCTACTGGGGTTAAGTCCGACCATTTTTTGAAGGATCTATAGAAATTAGTTGAGCAAGTAAAACCAGTACGATAAACAATGTCATTAATGGATAATTGATGATCATTAAGTAATTGAAATGCAATATCCTTTCTTACTTGATTAATAATGTCTGAGTAGCACATACCACTTTTTTTGAGCTTTCTTTTAAGTGTGCTCGCCGAAGTATGAAAGTTTGTAGCACATTCATCTAACGTCGGAATCTTCTCGGGTAAACTAATTCGTAGCAACTCATAGATTTTAAAATGTAGATCGCCTTCAGGCCGTCTCAAATTCTCATATTCTAACTGTTTATTCTGAGTAACCGATAAATGCAACTTTCTCATTGATTCAGAGGCCAGAGGAATGGGCTTTATTAATTCGCTCTTTGGGATATACAGACGATAATAGCGGCTATTGAAAATAATCGGACACTTAAATACTTTGTGGTAAAGGGATGAATTCGACGTAGGAGGATGCTGTAATTCTACAGAATATAATTGAAAGTCACCTTCCATGATACTTAAAGCATATTGAAAAACAGCTCCCATCATCCCTTCCATTTGTTGGACGGTTAGTTCAGGAACGATCTTGCAGGGTTCGAAAGTAAGCACAAAATGTTCTTCAGTGATTTCTGAAGACAAGGTGCCTGCTTCGGAAACCAAACGATAAAATTGAGTGGCCATTTTCCATGCTTCTTCGAGGTTTTTACATTGTTGGGCCAATAGCCCAAGTTGATGGAAGCTATTGTTATGAATGTTAAGAGCGACTTTTAATCCAAGGCTTTTGTCAGCGTTGAGAGAAACAAGAGAATGCCAAAATGTATTAATCTGGGATAATGGAATTCTGCTATCCGTACTGGCTGAACTCCAAGCAAGAGGTACTATAGTGTCATGTTTGATATTTAGGTCTATTAGGGATTTGGTTAACGTTTTTACATAGCTGGCGATGACGGTAGGTTGATGATTCATATCTATCTCAAAATCAGTAAAGCGAAATAAAAATAACGCTGCATTACTCAATGGGTCAAGGATTTAAATTTTCTTGGCCTGTCGAGATACAAAAGACGGGTTTATTTATTTTTATCACATTCTTATCACACCGTTAAAAATATAATCTAAATAATTTTCCTTTTAAATAATCGCTACCAAGCCGAAGCATGATTAAGCGATATCACCTAAATATCACTTATGTCGCGTTATTTTGGTTGCAGGTTTAATGAAAGGTATTTAAAAAATGAAAATATTAATTGCGCTTACTTTGTCCATAGGCTGTCTTAATGCGCTTTTAGCTCAAGCCGATAATGTGATTGCAGGTGCGCCGTTATGGTCAACGCCAACTCGTGGTTCGGAGATTGATCAAGAGCAAGATATGACGAAGTTATGGAGAATAGCGGGTAGTAATAAGCAATACTCTCAGCAGGCAATCGATGATAAATTCAACGCTCCGGACTGGAATGAAGGTGACCACGCGGCAATGCCTGATATTGTTAAGCATGGGAAAAAGCCTAAGGTATGGGCTTGTGCGTCTTGTCATTTAGCTTCAGGCTTGGGTCACCCCGAATCGGCCTCATTAGCCGGTCTGTCTGCGTCTTATATCGAACGACAATTGGAAGATTTTTCATCGGGTAGTCGCTTGGATTACTCTGGTCATATGAACCGTATGGCTGAAGTAATGACTATGGAAGAAAGAAAAGAGGCTGCGGTGTGGTTTGCAAGCTTGAAACGTCAGGACTTTTTGGATGTCGTTGAAACTGATGCGGTACCCTTGACTGTCATAGATGATACGCGAATGCGTACCGTGGCTGTGCCTGCTGGAGTTGAGTCGATTAACGGGCGAATAATTGAAGTTCCAGAGGACTTAGAGCAGACAAAATTGAGAGTTCCAGTAAGTCGCTTTATCAGTTACGTGCCAAAAGGGGCTATTGCAAAAGGTAAAAACATAGTAACGACAGGTGGCGGCAAAACCGCTCCTTGTACTGTTTGTCATGGGCCAGATCTAACGGGCGGTGGTCTGATACCTTCTATCGTTGGTAATTTTGCCAGTTATACGGTTCGTCAATTACACGGTTTTAAATCTAAAACTCGCATATCGGCAGAGATGTTGCCTGTAGTTTCTCCTCTTAGTGATAGTGACATTGTCAATATCGCGGCTTATTTAGCATCGCTAAAATCAATGTAATAATCGATCAAATATCACACAGCTATCACGTATGTCGCGCTACCTTAGAGACTCACTATTTCTAAGGTAGCAATATGAAAATTTTAGAACGCTTTTACTTCCCCTTTTTTATGGCCTTGTTTATGTCTGGGCTAATGTCAGTTCAGTTATTAATAATTGCCAACGGCCTAACTGAGAATTTGTTATTCCTTTGGCTTCAGACCTGGCCTAAAGCATTTATTGTTGCTTTTCCAAGTGCAGTACTAGTGACACCTCTGATTACGAAAATTTGTTCTTATTTAAAATTGTTATCACACTCTACTCAGAAGGTAGGAGCTATTGATGAATAATTCGAAAAGCTACTTATATGCCATGGGAATCATTTTATCTTCAGCTACTTCATATGGGGATAATACGGTGGTTGGTATTCTAGAGCCGATAAAGGCGAGTCAGATTAGTAATGAAGTGACTGCACTGGTGGAAAGTGTGAAAGTCAATATCGGCGACGTAATTAAACAGGGAGATGTATTAGCCAATTTAGATAGTGAAAGTTATCAGTTGCAGTACAAGTTGGCCGAGTCAGAATTTATTTTAAGCCAAGCAGAATTTAAGGCTAATGAACGCCAATTGATACGTATTAAGGATCTTTATGATAAAGGGAATGCTTCAGTAAGCCAGCTTGATGAAAGCGAAAAGTTATTTGAAGTCAGTCAAGGGCAGCTGGCTGTTGCTAAAGCTAAGTTAGAACTAAGCAAAAACGTATTGAAGAAAACAAACGTTATTGCACCGTTTGATGCTTGGGTGGGAGCACGCCATATTGAAAAAGGCCAACTACTGAGTACATCGACGATGATGTTTGACTTAGTTGATATGAGCAAGCTAAAGGTGGTTTTTTATCTGTTAGAGAATGACTTAGCCCAAATTAATGTGCTTGATATCGTGAATGTTACTATTCCCGCTATCGATGATGTTAATTTCTCGGCAAGGGTTGCGCATATCGCCCCTCAACCATCAACGATTAAACCAGGTTATCGAGTTGAAGCAATATTAGAGAATAGCGATTTTAAATTACGCCCAGGTTTTACTGCACGTATTCGTTTGTCTGATGCTGAGCAGAAGCTCGTAGGAGAATAATATGAATAAGTTATATGAGTTCATATTAAATCGCTCGATGGTCGCCAATGTTTTAACAACAGCGGTATTAGTATTGGGTCTGTATGCTATTAGCTCGTTGCCGCTTGCTGAATTGCCTAGAGTTGATTTAGGCAAGGCCGATATTGTGACTCAATATCCAGGGGCATCAGCGGAAGATGTGGAAGCGAATGTTACTAGTCGAATTGAAAAAGAATTACTGACTTTATCAGATATTAAAAAGTTCTCTTCGGTCTCAGAGGAAGGGCAGTCAGAAATCAGTATTGAACTCAAGTCGGATATTAATGATGTTGCAAAATCGTATCAAGATATACGAGATGCCGTCGCAAGAGTATCAGATTTACCAGCAGGGGTTACTCAATTACCTTCTGTGAGAACGAAAAAATCATCCAGTTTAGATTTTATGGTCGTCGGTATTAGCGGTGATATGCCGTATGCTGAGTTGCGTCAACATGCAAGAGCGCTGGAGGTTAGTTTGCGTCGACTGCCTGGAATCGGCGAAGTTATCAGTAAGGACATGCGGGCACGAGAGTTTTGGATTCAGTTAGAGCCTGAACAGTTGGAACGTTATGGTTTTACCATAACAGAAGTTGCGAGTTTAATTCAGCAGCGCAATGTTTTAATGACAGGAGGAAGCCTTGAGTCCTATAAAACGGCGCAGGATGTATTAACTCTATCCGAAGTTAAAGACATCGAGGGTTTGCAAAATATTATTCTAAGTTCTCAGCCTTTATTGAAGCTGGAGGATCTCGCCGAAGATATTATATCTGGGTTCGAGCGTCCACAAAGCTATGCCAATATTAATGGGCATCATGTCATTGCCTTTGATTTAAGAACGTCTGATTCTGCGGATGTGATAAATACCGCTGCTGATGTAAGAAATTTGCTGAGCCAATATGGCGAGAATATAAAAGAAGTTGAGCTGGTCGTCGGTTTTGATCTATCTGATGAAATTCAATCGAAGTTCGATATCGTCAAGAATAATGGTTTAGTGGGCCTGATCTTGGTTATTTTAACCCTTGCTCTGATGTTGAACCGAAACGTTTCAATCTGGGTCGCATTATCGATACCTTTCTCGTTATTAGGCGTGATTGCTCTTTTACCGGCATTAGGGCAGGTTTTAGATGGCTATACTCTGGCTGCGATGATTCTGATTATTGGGATTATCGTTGATGATGCTGTTGTGGTCTCAGAAAAAATTGTGCAACGCTTTGAAGCAGGTGAAGAACTCAATAGCGCTATCATAGAGGGTATAAAAGAGGTGATGCCGGCTGTTTTTACTAGCCTATTAACGACTTTCTTAGCGTTTTTACCTTTAATGTTCTTGCCCGGCAATAGTGGGAAGATGCTGTATGTTATGCCGTTGACCATTGGCTTGGCGCTCCTGTTTTCGTTCATCGATGTCATTCTTGTTTTGCCTTCACATTTACGCTCTGTACTCGCAGGCAGACGTGAACAATTGCTTAAAGAAGAGAAAAATTCTAAGTTAATGCAAGCGCTAACAGTGAGGTTTGAAGTTCTATTAACTGGCTTTGTTAAGCAGCGCCATAAAACCGTGCCGGCAATGTTTATTGTTATCCTCAGTGTTGGGATTTGGGCTTTTACGCAGCTGCCGTATACATTCTTCCCAACAGGCGGAGCTTATATTATTGAAATAGAAACCGAGGTGGCCTCTAGTGCCAATATTGATGATGCACGTCGTCTAAATAAGCAGCTTGAGGATATTATTGCTGCAGATAAAGACAATGTCGTTCGTTGGTATAGTGACATTGGTGCCCCTTATAGCTCTTTCTTAGTGAGCCTTAAACCGGCAAAAGAGAGAGGTCTTAATGCAGAGCAAGTATTGCAAAGCTGGCAGCAAGCAGTAGAAGAGCTTGAAGGCTTTGTTGATATCGAGCTTGAGGTTGATGCTGGTGGCCCGCCGAAAGGACGACCAGTAGATTTAAATGTTGTCGGAGGCGATGACGCCATGCGAGATAAAATGGCGACGGATATTAAAGGTTGGCTTGAGCAGCAGCCTGGAGTGCATAGGGTTAATCGTGCATCTACCGAAATGAAATCCATTATCAGTGTCGATATTGATTATGACTTAATTGCAGCTTATGGCATTTCTACCTTTGATATTGCACGGACGTTAAGACTCAGTATTGATGGGGAGCGAATCAGTAGAGTATTTGCGGGTGACGAAGAAGTCCATTATCGCTTGTTATTGGAAAGTAACGACAGAGAACTATCTGAACTCGAACAGTTAACGGTGCGCGCAGCAAATGGCCAGTTAATCCAATTACGTGAATTGGTTAACTGGAGTCAAAGCGAAGCACCAGCCGCTATTAAACATTATAACGGTGAACGTAGTATTCGAGTATCAGCGTCTATTGAATCGTCAGTGACTGACCCCATCGCAGTTGATGATGCAATGCGTGCGCATTTTTCTTCAAAAGACTATTCGGGTGTGCGTTTTGTAAGTAGTGGACAAGCAAAGGAAACAAGGGAAGCATTGAGTGGCTTAACGATGGCAATGGGAATCGCTTTGATAGCCATCATGTTAACTATGATTCTATTGTTTGATTCTATTTGGCGCAGCGTATTGGTTTTGCTAATAGTACCGTTAGGGGTAGCGGCCTGTGCTTTGGTTTTATTTGTTCACAACGAACCGTTAAGCTTTTTTGCTATCGTTGGTTCTATCGGACTGGTAGGCGTCATGGTGAATAATTGCTTAGTCTTAATGTGTCATTACCAAAAGCAAAGTATTGATGCTGTCAAGGATGTCGATGATTTTGTGATATCTGGGGCGATGATTAGATTTCGCGCAGTTTTGCTAACAACGCTTACGACGGTCGCAGGACTTATTCCTTTAGCGTATGGCTGGGGAGGTTATGATAATTACATGGGGCCAATTGCCTTGGTGATGGGCTGGGGTATTGTCTTCTCGTCAATCATCACTTTATTAGTATTGCCTTCTTTGTATGCTTTTGTCATGGACTGGCGTAAAAAGTAATGTTCAACACCTTTGTGACAAGAAAGTCACAAAGGTGTCGCTAGTATGCGTACAAATAGATACGTACTGGTTTATTCATGGCAACAATTCTCAATTTAAAACCTAAAACGATAAGAAAAATTCACAGCTACTTATCGTTAATATTCTGCTTTCTTTTATGCTTTTATTTAATCACGGGTTTCTTTTTGAATCACCCATCATGGTTCGAACAAAAGGCTTCCATCTCTATTTACGAGCAAGAAACTTCGAGTATTGATGCACTGCCTAACATTTTACAGCAACAAGATATCCAACTTTCAGACTCTCGATTTGAGACGTTAACTCAAACTTCTGAACTTGAATTGTCAGGTCCTGGCTGGCGAAAAGTTATCAATATTGAAAGTGACATGGTTGAAATTGAAACGATTCAGTATGGCTTTATTGCGACACTCAATGATTTACATAAAAACCGTCATGTTCATATTGTTTGGACGATAGCCGCTGATATTTTTATTTTTTTTACTTTATTAATGTGCCTTACCGGAGTGTGGATCAGTGTGAAAAACCTTAAGAAAAAGAACCAAAACATTACAGTTTTAACCCTTGGCGGGTTGTTACTCTTGCTGTTAATTGTGGTGGTGCCAAAGGCTTATAGTGAAGAGGCTGTCACTATCAAAAATTTAAGTCTTGAAACCCTGGTTGATATTCGTCAGTTTGAAACAAAGACTGAAAATCCTTACATCGCTGTATTCAGTAAGAATAGTGCCAACGAATACAAAACCCACTTTGTTTTAATTGAGGGTTATAAGTGGGTAAAAGATCTAAAAACATACTGGCGAAAAATAGCCAGAGAGGATCGATCACTTGTTGATGCTCACTCAGGTGCGACGCGAAAGGCAGGTTTATTTAGTCGCCAAATTGATGTTTCACTTTTTCCCGGTGAGGGCTTGTCAGATATTGTTTTTTATCTTGAAGTATCGCGTGAAAAAGGGGAGCGGGAAATTCTTTCATTGGACTCTTTGACGGTAGATGGCAAAGCATGCGTTGAAGGGAAAAAAGAAATTAATCAGTTTTGTTTAATGCATTAGAAAATAGAATAATCGATATTACTCAGTTAAACCATTGAAATGAAAAAAGGAAAAGAAAATGAATAGCAAAAAAGTATCAGTGCTCGGTTTGAAAGCGGGTCTTGTCTCTGCGTTAGGTCTGGGTCTAGCGTTGCCAGCGGTGGCTCATGATGTTTGGATTGGTATGGGGGCTTTTGAGATTCATAGTGATGAACAAAATACTTTCTCAATCGATTTATCTCGATCAGCCGAACCTTTTTTAGCGGAATCAAATCATAACACCGGCCGTATGAATATCGTCGGACCAAAAGGACAGAATAAAGAATATACAGCGGCATTTCCTGGTAAAAATAAAGAAGTATATGAAGCTGAATTCAAAGAGTACGGTACTTATTATTTGAACGCTACTGAGACGCAAGTTTTTTTAACCTTCTATGAAGATGAAGAGGGGAAAGAGCATAAAGTTCGTATGCCGAAAAGCCAATACTCAACCTTGCCTAAAGGTATAACAATTGAGAAAACGGTCGAGAAGCGTTTAGCTTCAGAAAGTTATATAAGTTTTAATGGTATCAGTGAAATTTCAAAAGAAATCCGTAAAGAAGGCGTAACGATTATCCCGAATACGCATCCTTCTAAAATTGAGACCAATGAGCCTTTCAGCTTTACTATCTATGTTGATGGTGTGCCAATGGAGAAGGGTGAGGTGGCGCTTAAAAGCTTAAACCGCATTTATTATGATGATTATGAAGAAGTTGAAATCGAAGAAGCGAAAGGCGGTATTTATGAATTTGAAGTTAAGCACCCAGGGCGTTATTTATTAGGTGTTGAATTAGAAAGTACCTTGTCAGGAAAAGGCGACGCAGACTACTTATCTCAAGAGCGCTTCTTGACCTTTGATATTAAAAGTAACTGATATTTAACGCTTAATATTTAAGTATCACATTTCTATCACTCTGCTTAAATGATAATGATTCTTCTTTACATTCAAGCAGAGATTTTGTTATTTATGAAACTTATCCCTTTGGCATTAGCCATCAACCTCGCTAGTATTTCCTACCTTGTTACTGCAGAAGAAACTTCACGTCCTGAATTAGAAACCGTTACTGTTATAGGCTCTTCAAATAGTTATGAGTCACTGCAATCTATCGATACATTAGATATGAGTGAATTAAATCGTAACGAGGTTATGTGGTTACCGGATGCGTTGAAAAATATGCCAAATATTGATATTGCGGGGGACAGTAATAACCCCATGTCACGAAATATTACGATTCGAGGTTTAGACCGACAGTATATCGCTATCACCATTGATGGGGCTCGCCATAACTTTAATGCGACTAAATCAGGCAGTTTTACTCAGCCGATGAATTTATTAAAGCAAGTGGATGTTGTTCGTGGTGCGTCCAGTGGCGCAGGTGCAGGCTTGATACGTATGGAGACTAAGTCTGCGGCGGACTTATTACAGCCTGGGAAAAATATGGGCGGGCAAATTCAGTTAGGCAGCCGCAGCAATAACGGTGCAGAGAATGCGAGTTTATCTTTGTTTACCGCGCAAGGTAAGTGGGATGCGCTGGTAAGTGGCGCGCGTACTACGACACAAAATCTGAATGTTGGTGAAGGAGTAGAGAGCCCATCATCTGAAATGCATAATAGCAGTAGCTTAACAAAAATTGGCTATCAGCTGACCCCTGAGCAAAAACTATTTTTAAGTCATTCCAGTACTTCGGGTACCGATAAGCGCACACGCTTAGATACAGAAACGAGAGAACGCTTCGCGAATAATCTTGTGCTTGGATATGATTGGCAGTCCAAATCAAAGTGGCTAGACCTACAAGCACGGTTATATCAAAACAAAAGTAATCATAAAGTGACCGATACTGAAAGTGGTGGTATCACAGAAGATATTCATTTAACAAAAGGCTTAAGTTTGACCAACTTCTCATCAATTTCGAGAGGTGTTGCAAGCTATGGTATTGAATATTATGAAGACAGTATTGAACCCAAAGTACAGGAATTCACCGAGGATGGCGTAGTGGGTACCGATCCGACGAAAGAGCCGCAAGGTAAGTTGAAAACGTCGGCGCTATTTGCGTTATATGATTTTGCTGTAACAGACAATCTATCTGTTTTACCCAGTTTACGATTTGACCAAGTCTCAATGCAATCCGATGATGCGGTGGATGTAGATGGCAATCCTGTTGGGCGTAATGCCAGCAGTAAAACGCAATTATCGAAAGGTTTACGAATTAGCTGGCAGCCGTTAGAAGGACTTACGACTCATGTTTCTTACAGTGAGGCTCTCGTTGCCCCACGATTAAGTGAGCTTTATGTGAGTGGGAAAGGCTTTGAACCAAATCCGGGCCTTAAACCAGTACAAGCACAAAACAAGGAAGTCGGTCTCGTCTGGGCTCAGTCTGGCTTGTTTAAAAATGGCCAAAACAGTGTGAAATTGAATGTGTTTGATAATGAGTTGAAAAACTACATTGGCAAAGAGTACAGCAATCCTGATTATAAGGACGGCTCGTATAAAAACCTAGACTCTGTGCGTATTCATGGTTTTGAATTATCTGATCACTATGTAAATGGTGCTTTAGCGCTGGATGCCTCTTTTGCACAAACGGTTGGTTTTGATACGAAAAACAAAGAATACTTGTTTGATATGCCGTCTGACAAATTCCGTTTCAGTGCACAATGGAGTTTACAAGATAACCTAACGTCTCAGATCGTTGTTAATCATGCCTTGGCGCTGACTCGCGTGCCGGCTTATGGTTGGTTTGCTGAGGGCCGTGGAGAACCTTCTCAGTATGGGACTTTACCTGAAAAGCATGATCAAACAACGGCTGCTTGGACAACAGTGGATTTACACTTTAATTATCAACCGCAAAGTACTGAAAACTTAGCCATGAATGTGAGTATCACAAACTTAACGGATAGAGCGTATGCTAATCGTTATTATGCTGATGAAGAGCCTTCTAAGTATTATGAGGAAGGACGAAGTGTTAATATGAATTTGGCCTATAACTTTTAGAAAATAAAATACTCCGGCCTTGGCCGGAGTATTTTTCAGGTTTGTACTTTAGGTTTGTACTTTAGATTAAATGTTTAGGTCTAGTGTTTAGATATTTCCACCGGGTTGCAAGCCACTCGGTACACTTTCAGGAATGGTCTTATCAAACTGGTCATCCTGCAAGCTTTTAAGAAAACTCACGATGGCATTATTACCTCCTTCACCATCACCATCACCATCACCATCACCATCGCCATCGCCATCGCCATCACCATCACCCATATCCAGTTGTTGGATTTGTGGTGCAAGATCTTGCAAGCTTAAGCTTGGGTGAATATTTTCGCCCTGAGAAGCTTGCTGATAAAATTGCACGACTTCTTCAAGGGTCTCAAAAATACCATTATGCATATAAGGGCCGGTTAGATTTAAGTTACGCAAAGTCGGGGTGCGGAAATCGAGTTGTCCAGCGCCCATATCCGTTAATAGAGTTCCATTTGGTAAGGTCAAATCAGGGGTGCCAATAACGTGTAATTGGTAATCCGATAGCATGGGGCCGCTATGACACTCGGCGCAACCCACCTCAACAAACTCCTCTAGGCCTTCTTGCTCGATTGCTGTTAAAGCATTGCTATCGCCCTTTAGAAATTGATCAAAGCGGCTATTATTGGCGATTAAAGAGCGTTCAAAACTGGCGATTGCTTTGAATATTAACGTCTCTGTAATGACACTGGTTCCAAATGCATTAAGGAATAATTGCTTATATTCGGGGATCGCCTCTAGACGTTCAATAACGATCGCCATTATTTGATCTTCGGCAATATCTTCGCCGCGCATTTCTTCTTGAGAGAGTATGGGAAGCTTTGCTTGGTGTTCTAAGCTACGAATACGGTTATCCCAAAACATCGGAGCTTGTTCTGGGACATGTGGGCCTTGATTATGTATGCCATTAAAGGCTGTATTTAAAATAGTTGGAGCGTTGCGCTTCGCAAGGCTGCCACCTATTCGATCTTCTCCAAGTCCCATACCTCCGACTCCTTGTGAGAGTATCAGTGCATCGGCGTAGCCTTTGGCGGGGTGGTGGCAGGTTGCACAAGCGACATCTTGATTACCTGATAAAATGGGGTCCCAAAATAATAATTGGCCTAATGTGTTCTTT
This sequence comes from uncultured Oleispira sp., assembly GCA_913019965.1. Taxonomy (GTDB): domain Bacteria; phylum Pseudomonadota; class Gammaproteobacteria; order Pseudomonadales; family Oceanobacteraceae; genus Oleispira. The sequence goes on along the minus strand of CAJVZR010000001.1, from coordinate 80,517 downwards.
TCAGTAGTGGATGGATTATTGATCGGGGTGGCTATGTTATTGGGGAGTGGAGAGAACAGTTGAAAAGCATTGCCTCCATCGCCTGTTCCGCCTCCGCAGCCAGAAAATAGGCTGGATGTGATAACTATACCGATAAGTTTACTCTTCGTTATATTTTTCATAATGATGATTAAATTCTGAATGAGCATCTAATTTAATCAAGTGAGGGTGATAGGCTTGTGACGAAGTAGGGTTTTCCACATCTTCAATGGGGTATTTCTACGATATCCTGACTATTGGGCCTAAAAGAAGCTTAATTTAAATGATTATTGTAATAACTGGGGATGCTAGGAAATATTAGCAGACAGTTTGCGAGCTTACTGATTAGAAGGAGATTGTTAATACGTCTATACTAGTATTAGGGGGCTTATGATGGGATCTCGGGTCTAGCTCGATTAAAAGTAAGGTGAGAAATATTATGCTGTTTATGTGGTTAGGAAAGCTCCTATTAACTACCTTTTTATTTTTCTCAGTCAGTGCGATATCTAACGCTGAAATCAACATTGCATTACTCGAAAGTTACCCATGGAGTTTTCAAGGGAAAGACGGCGAAATTAAAGGGATTTATCCCGATCTTTTAAAAAAAGTTCAAACGAATATCAATACCAATATCAATTTTCTCAACGAAGTGAAACTTGAAATTCACCTTCATCCGATGGCGCGAATTCAACATGACATGAGTACTAACAGTTATACCGATTTAACTATCATGTCTTTTAAGCCTAAAAGAAAGCTCATAATGAGGCCTCTCGAGAAAATATATAGAACACCATTTATATTATTATCTAGAGCTAAGGATCCTATTCATACAATTGAGGAGCTAGCGGGTAAAAGGTTAGCCGTTTTGCAAGGAGGGTCAGGTTGTCCTTGCTTAGAAGGGTCGAGTAATCCTAAGAAAATATATGTTAATGATCATAAGCATAGTTTGAAAATGTTACTTACTAATCGATCTGACGCCGTCGCTGGGCCAGCTATTAGGTTGTTAGGCAATGTCTCGGCACTCGGTTTTAAAGATAAAATAGCAGTCCCCGTTATCTATGAGTGGCGAGAAGTCTGGCTGTGGGCTAATAATAGTTACTTACACGAAGAAGGACCTGTAGTTATGGGGGCGGGTAAACTTAGAGATATTGACGCATTCTTATTTGAGTTTAAAAAATTAATAATGTCAGGTGCGATAAGAGAAATTGCAGCGCTTTATTTAACAGGCGAACAATTAGAATATGTTTATGATGAATAAATATTCTTTAATGATTATTAAAGTGAATGGTGGTTGAAAATAATTGATCCTTGTAATCATGATGAATGCTCCAGTCTAGATAATTGCATACTCTCTGACAGATGATTAACCCAAACCCTTGAATTTTTGGCTCTTGGGTTGCTAGGTTTTTAATGGTTAATGAATGATCCGTTAGGCAAATATTAACATTGTCATGACCATACTTGACTGCGTTGCCAATAAGGTTGGAGCATAAAATATCAAACATAGCAGGGTGACAAGATAAAGCGACAGGCATCGACGTGACTGTTAGTTTTAAATCATTCGCGACCAGTAGCGTATTTTGACCTTTGATTACGTCCAGTAATATTATTTCGATGTCAACGAGTTCCAATTCCTTGGAATGATGACGGGCGAGTAATAAAAAACAGTCGGTGAGATTTTTGGCTTTATCCGCCGCTTTCCCAATCCGAATAACGTTGTTCTTTTGCTGTTCATTAAGCGGACTTTTCATCAGGATATGGAAGCAATTTCGAATAATAGCTATCGGAGTTCTTAATTCATGGCTGGCATGTTGGGTAAAATATTTTTCTCGCTCAGCATGATCAAGCAATTGTTGGCTGTATTGAGAGAAAGCCTCGCGTAAGGTATCAATTTCGTCTTTATGCGCATCATCAATAGGTGCTGTAGGAATCGCATCAGGGATAATCAGGTTTTGATTAATGGCTGTTTCGACATCGTTAGATAATTCTAATAATCTTCTCATTAGCAGCGTAACCAAATAGCTAACAAGAATGCTGCCTACGAGTATGGTAATTAGTACGATGCTTGTGATAATTGCTTCAAGGCGTTCTTCTTGTTGATCAAGCATTTTAAGCATGTCTTGTAAGATAATGACGATCATTTGGCCATTAGGGTGCAATCCTATGCGATAGTGAATTTCTTCTTGTTGTATTTCATAAAGACCTGGGGTCGTTTGTTTAATGAAACTGGGTAGCTCAGGACTATCAAGTAAAAATAACTGGGTATTGATATCAATATTATAGGGTAACGTTTCAGGTAAGGGGTGCTGAGAAATGTATTCAAAATATGAGTTTACGATACTATTTAAATAGGAGTTTTCAGAGGCGTATAGTCCACGATAAAAAATGGCCGCAGAGAAAACGGCAATAAAAACGGTGTAACTGATCATGGCAATAATCAGCTTATTACGTAGGCTATTAAACATGGTCACGAATTCTCAAACCAATTCGGTGGACGGTTTCGATCATATTGAAGTCAAAGGGTTTATCAATTAAGTTGCGTAAGCGATAGATATGGCTACGTAACGAATCACTGTCAGGCTCTTCATCTTGCCAAATTATTTGTGATAGTGATTCTCGACTGACAGGGTTTGGTGCTTGCTTAACCAGTTCACATAACAAATTAAACTGATTTTTATTCAAAGCTATTTCTTGGTCGTTTCGGAATACGCGTTTTTCCCCGGCATTGATGACGAGCTCGCCAAAGATGATATTTCGACTGTCCATACGTCGCCCGCGCTTTGATAATGCATGTAAACGGCATTCAAGTTCAGGCAACTCAAAAGGTTTTACAAGATAATCATCACAGCCGGAATTAAACCCTTGTATTTTGAAATCGAGAGTATCCATTGCGGTTAGAAAGAGAATAGGGCCTTGATATACCTGCTCGTTACGTAACCTTTGGCAAACCTCAAAGCCATTGAGTCTTGGCAGCATCACATCAAGTATTATGATGTCGTATTCCCTTTGGCTGGCTAGGTTTAAGGCCGATTCGCCGTGGAAGGCATGGTCGACGATAAAGCCCGAGTCATTGAGGTATTCTGTGACGGTAGCCGCGAGATCAAGATCATCTTCAACTAACAATATACTCATACGTTTCCTTTAGATTGACGCCTGGATAGGAGCACTATATAAACTCTTGTTTCATATTTTATAGCATATAATGAGAGTAACGTGACATCTGTCGTATTAATGTGATAACGAAGATTTAACAATGGAAATTTTTATCTATCATCAGGAGGTGCTATGTGTGAACTTTTAGGTATGAGCGCGAATACCCCCACCGATCTATGTTTCAGTTTTACCGGTTTGACCCAGCGAGGAGGAAATACAGGACCTCATAAAGATGGCTGGGGCGTCGCTTTTTATGAAGGTAAGGGGGTGAGTAGTTTTCATGATTCTAGCCCCAGTTGTCAGTCTAAAATTGCCAATATGGTGCAAAAACACCCCATCAAAAGTGAAACTGCGATTTGCCATATTCGTCAAGCGAACGTAGGAGATGTGTGTCTGGCCAATACCCATCCTTTTATTCGTGAGTTATGGGGAAAAAATTGGGTATTTGCCCATAACGGACAGATTAATAACTTTGTTCCTCGATATGACGTGAATGAAGCGGCTTTTGAGCCGATTGGTGATACGGATAGCGAAAGTATTTTTTGCGATATGATGAATCATCTAAAGCAAGGTCTTAATCGCGAATCTAGCCATCAACAAATAGCGAATTGCTTAGTATCCTTTGCTCAAGACTATGCGCAGAAGGGAGTATTTAATTGTTTGTTGAGTAATGGAGATTGGTTATTTACCTTTTGCAGTACCAAGCTTGCCAGCATTACCCGTCGTGCGCCTTTTGGCCCTGCCTGTTTGACCGATGCGGATGTGAGTATTGATTTTTCGGCTGAAACAACGGCGAATGATGTGGTCAGTATTATAGCTACCCAGCCCTTAACTTTGGACGAAGCATGGGAAGTCTATGATGCTGGGGAGTGGCGATTATGGCAGTCAGGGGAAGTGATTGCCCGAGGTATGATCTAGCTTATTAAATTGACTAAGGGTCATGGAATGACGAAAACGAAAGAGTTGGAAGCGGTCTTAACTCACTTAAAGAGACTTGCGATTGAAGTAACTCAGCATGGGACTGATGTTAGCCAGCGGCGCAGACTATTGGATGGCTATTTTTCGGTATCTCCTGAGGTCGTTGAAACGTTGGTTGAACCCGCAGAGGTAACCGTAGGTAGTAGAGCAGGCTATTGGTTTGTGCCAGAAAATAATGATGGCCAAAGACGCATGCTATATATCCATGGGGGTTCTTGGATGTCGGGCTCGGTCGAAGGCTGGAAAGCCTTTGTCGCGCGCTTAGCCATTGCCTGTGATTGTGCCATTTTGTTTATTGACTATTCATTGATGCCGGAAGCCCCTTTTCCTGCAGGGTTAAATGATTGTTTGGATGCTTATTATTGGTTAAGAAAAAATGGGCCAGCTTCAAGCATTATGGCTGATGAAGTTTTTATCGCGGGTGATTCTGCGGGTGGAAATTTGTCGTTAGCGTGCTTGCTCACTCTAAAAGACAAGAATTCACCAATGCCGGATAAAGTGTTAGCCATTTCCCCCTGTACTGATTTCACTGCCAGTGGTGCATCCATGCAGACGCATCAAGAAATAGACCCAATTATCAATGCTTTGGCAATTCCTTTGCTGGGGGCTGCGTATCTTAAAACATCGAATCAGGGCCTGACCCATCCGTTGGCTTCCCCATTATTTGGCGAATTATCAGGTCTACCACCTTTGATGCTGCAAACGGGAGAAGCGGAGGTTTTATTGGATGATAGCCGCCGCTTTGCAGAAAAAGTTGTGCAAGCAGGGGGAGAGGTATTATTAGATACTTGGCCCGACATGCCGCATGTATTTCAGGGTTTTGCCCCTTTCTTGCCAGAAGCGAGTGACGCGATTAAACGCATAGCAATTTTCTTTAAATCCCTCTAGTGAGGGGCTTAATGCGGTGCTTAGTTAATAGAGTCACTCAATAAAATTGTGGAAGCGCAAATGCAAAGTACGCCGCCGGTTATAAATAAGCCAAATACTCGAAATGCAATCTTCTCTTTTATTTGGCTGACGCCGAATATATGAGACAAGCGAGCGATTAAAAAAGCACTGCCTAAGCTATGGATCAGTAGATTGTTCTGGCTGTGCAATTCTAAAAAATAAAGCAGAATAATAGCGAGGGGCACGTACTCAGAAAAATTACCATGTACCCGCATGGCGCGTTTCAGTTGTTTATCTTTGCCATCGCCAAATGGGATTTTAAGTTTTATCCGCATCCTAATGACATTGAAACTCAAGGCTACGTAAATGATTGCCAGTATTGCTGCATAGATAGGCGTAATTAGCATGGATATTCCTTGTTGTGTGCTATTAAAATTGCAATAGGAAAGTTATTCTATGGGGAAAGGTTAAACAAACCATTATATGTTGTTTATAGAATAGCAAAGGTTTTTCATGTCTTATCGGTCAGTTCCTCCAATACAATATGTCCCCGTATTTGAAGCAGCAGCTCGCCATTTAAGTTTTAAGCTTGCAGCACAAGAGCTTTGTGTGACAGCGCCTGCTATAGCACAACAGGTAAAGGCGTTTGAGCACTGGCTTGGTCGGCCGTTATTTAATCGACATACGAGAGCGTTGAGTTTGACGCCAGAAGGTCTCTATTATTATGAGTTAGCGCAAAAGACGATGAAGAGTCATTGTTTAGGTCATCTTGATTATCAAAAGCAATTTGAAAAAAAGTCGTTGACGGTCAGTGCTCCTTACTTTGTAGCACAAGAGCTCTTAATGCCGAATTATCTGAAGTTTTCAGATTATTGCCCTGGTACTGAATTACGTATTGAAACTCGAATGTCTTATGTGGATTTTGATAGTGAAACCATTGATGCTGCGGTTCGCTTTGGCGATGGGCAATGGCCAAATTTAGAGTGCCACTTATTAGCTAATGCGACGGTAGCCCCGGTGTGTGGCTTTAATTATGAGTTCAACGACGAATTCAGCGAGATTGCTAGATTGTATGAACATCGGCTGATTTATGCTGAACCCGAAATGTCTGACTGGGGAAAGACGTTTTGGCCAACAGGCAGCATACAAAAATTCGATAACATTATTTGCGACTCTTATATCGCAGCGATTAATGCCGCTGCCGATGGACTAGGAGTTGCGATGGGGATTTTCCCAACGTTAAATTCTTGGATTAATAATAAGCGTTTAATGATGCCATTTGAGCATCAAATTGAGATCGATCGTGGCTACTGGCTTGTTTCTCCGAAGCAGGAAAAAGAAACAGAAGAAATGACTGGTTTAACTCGGTGGATTGAAGATATCTTTAAAAATATCCCGGCCCTTGATGAATAACATTGATCTAATAACGGGTTGCAATCAACTAGGCCGCAAATGTCACTCTATCTGTCTTGCTATGCCATTGTAGAATTTTTTTGAGTCTCTATCTTTGTGAGTAATAGATCATAACTGCGACAGAAATTTTAAAGGTAATTTATGAGCAACGGCGCAAAAGCATTAATCAAAACTCTATCCAACTCAGGTGTTGATACCTGTTTTACTAATCCAGGCACTTCTGAGATGCACTTTGTTGCGGCTTTAGACAGTTCGGATATGCGAGCGGTATTATGCTTATTTGAAGGCGTTGCTACGGGGGCGGCTGATGGCTATGCGCGTATTGCGAATAAACCTGCTGCTACCTTATTGCACTTAGGTTGTGGCTTAGGTAATGGCTTAGCGAACTTACATAATGCGCGTAAGGCGCGGGTGCCGATGGTGAACATTATTGGAGACCACGCCCTTTATCATAAGCAATATGATGCGCCGCTAGAGTCTGACATTGTGACAGTGGCCAAAAATGTATCAAGCTGGATTCGTACTTGCCCTGAAACTCAGCAGGTTGGTGCCGATACTGCAGAAGCCATTGAGGTCGCTCAAAAAGCACCACAGCAAATATCAACCTTAATCCTGCCAGCGGATGTTTCTTGGGGGGAAGGCGGGGAAGTCGTTGAAGCTGATTTGGCGCCTGTTAGTGATCTAGCATCTGAAGAAATGATTAATCAGGTCGGGGATATTTTATTAACTAAGGGCAAGAAAACAGCCATCTTATTGGGCCGTCGTGTATTACTTGAAGAAGGATTAATTGCAGCTTCAAAAATTGCCGAGCGAACGGGAGCTAAGCTATTTTCAGAAGTATTTCCAACACGCTTGCAGCGTGGAGCAGGCTTGCCTCAAGTAGAGCGTATTGCTTATCTGGCTGAAATGGCGTCAGTTCAACTAAAAGGCTATGACCATCTAGTAATTATCGATGCCTCTGAACCGGTAACATTTTTCGCTTACCCTGGCAAAAAGAGCTATCTCGTGCCTGAAGCTTGTCGCGTACATAATTTTGTTAAAGAAAGCCAAGATGCGGTTGCGAGTTTACAAGCATTAGTGGCCGCGGTCGGTGCAGAACAAACGGCTCCTAAGCTTCAACAAGCGGATCGGCCTAAGCTGCCTGCAGGTAAGTTGAATGCAGGAAAGGTCTGCCAAGCGGTCGGTGCGTTATTACCGGAAAATGCAATCATTTCGGATGAAGCTCAAACGTCAGGATTAAAGCTACCAATCAGTACCGCAGGATCCCCTAGGCATGATGTGCTCACATTAACAGGCGGGGCAATAGGCCAAGGCTTGCCTGTGGCGATTGGTGCGGCTATTGCGGGAATGAATAGTGAAGGCAAAAATCGCCCTGTGATCAGTCTGGTTGGTGATGGTAGTGCTATGTATACCATTCAATCATTATGGACCATGATGAATGAAAACTTGGATGTCACTGTGATTGTATTAAATAACCGTTCTTATGCGATTCTTAATATCGAACTTGAGCGAGTAGGGGCAGAAGGAGCAGGTCCAAAAGCGAAATCACAACTGGATCTTTCTAAAACTGAAATCGATTTTGTTGCGATGGCAAAAAGTATGGGAATGCCAGCAGAAGTCGCAACCACCGCAGAAGAGTTTAATGCGGCTTTAGAACGCGCGCTTAGCGAGCCAGGGCCTCATTTAATCGATGCTATTGTTCCTAGTGAATATGAAGGCTTAAAGCTGAAAGTTTTACCGCATTTATTGGGTGCAATGGAGAGCATTCCATCGCCTATCGCAAAAGCGTTAAAAAAGAAGATAGCGCCTTAGTACGACTAATGCCTCAGTACTTTAGCAATTGATGGATATAAATATCAAATCTATCAATTGTCTTTTTCATTCCTAATTGATTTTAAACCCCTAGACGACAAGGCCGATACAGAAGATAACCTTTATTATCGGTCTCGCTATGAAAATATTGTCTTCCCAGCTGCAGATTAATGGGCATCAACAAAACACTGTGCTCTCAACGCAACTCGAGCGTTTATCTGTCTCAGTTTTAAATCAAGTTGAAGGGGCGGATGAAGATCTACCCAATAGTGATGCTGCCAGCATTAAGCTATCCCTTTCTAATTCAGCCAGCGAACAGCAGAGCCTTAAAACCGGTTCGACGGTATCAGTGGCGGATAGTGGTGACATTATTCAGCAGCATGAAGGACTACAGATTGCGCAATACGTTGTGGAACACAGCAGTGAGTTCGCAATGTCGGTCAGTGAGAATAATCGATCGTTCGTTACTGGTCCGGACCTTAGGGTAAATAATGTCGATATTCGTGCGAGCAGTACGCAAGTAGAAGTTGAGGTTGTAAGTCGGCTGACTCAAGAATCTGTTGAGTCTTTAACCTTCGAAGCGTTTGGGCAAGTTAAGACGGAAGAGGGCTATCAAATTGATTTTATGATGGCTTTGGATTTTGATCGATCGACACATACAGAAATCATCAGCGAGTTTAAAGGGAATCGAAATTTAATCGATCCATTAATTATTAATGTAGAGGGAGGGGCTGTAGGTTTAAGCGATGTGTCTTTTGATTTTGATCTGAATTCGGATGGCACGCTAGAATCTATTGCACAAACAGCTAAGGGCTCAGGGTATTTGGTATTTGATAAAAATAAAAATGGAGAGATCGATAATGGCAGTGAAATGTTTGGTCCTGAAACAGGGCAAGGTTATGGAGAGCTGCGGCAATACGACGAGGATGGCAATGGTTGGATAGATGAAAATGATAGCATTTATAATCAATTAGAAATTATGAGTTTTGGTGAAGAGGGGCGTGAGACTCAATCGTTATTGACGGCGGGTATTGGGGCTTTGCATTTAGGCTCAGTTGAGTCGAATTATCAATTGAATACAGAATCTGGGATATTTGCCGGTAAAATAAAACAATCAGGGATCGCACTCGCAGAAGATGGGCGTACTTTGTTGATGCAAGAGGTACATTTAACCGACTTCTCAAGCGATGGTGCCTCTTCTACAGAGCAAAACCGTGAGCTGTTTTTACGCGCCTTGAGTGGTATAGATGATGCGGCCGAAGGGGGAGCGAATAGCGCTTCTCCACTGAGGTTATTTCAATTTGAGGATCCTATTCTTTTGCAGCGAGATGAAAATACCCAAGTCAGTATTACTTCCCCGGATGAATTAAATATTACCGCGAGTTTTAATATAACGCAGGCGCAGTCTGGAGAAGAGCGATCAAACAGTGGCGGAATTAATAAGACATTTGATCGCCAAGCCGTTGCTTTGGAACTGAGTGAATGGGTTGCATCTGCAATGGAAGGTTTTGACTCTAGACCTGAGGTAGCTCAACGAATTGAAAAGACTCAAACCTATGTTAATGTTGAGCAGGTAAAGGCTCCTATTTTTAATCAGGCGCTGAATGATTTGGATCTAGAAGAAATGAAATTAGAATCTCAACTCAGTACAATGCGTTCCATGATTGATAGTCTACGTGAGATGCGCCTTCAGCTTTCCGAATCAAATAATAAACTGGCTCTTTATCATCGTATCGATACTTTAGGCCGCTGATGGATTTATAAAAGGTGCTTTATAAGAGGTGCTATATTAAAAGTGAAATTATTAAGCGCTAGTTTAGCCATTTGTGTTTAATGCTTTTATAGACGCCATTATACTTTAAAACATCCAACGCTTTTTGAAGCCGGTAGACTGTCTCAGTATCGGTCTCTTTATTGAACATGTAATAGTACGAATATTGATCGTTAAATACCGCAATCGCTTCTACTTCAGAAAATGATCTTCCTTCCATTCTTAACTTGGATGCGATTGAAATATCGACATTAACAATTAATGGCGCTCTTTCATTAATGAATTGCTTTACGTTAAGTTCGGGCTTAGGCCCTGCGAAAACGTTATAGCCTTGATCTGTGAGATTTTTTTCACTGGCATCTCCTGAGACTGCAATAACCGGGTATTGATATTTAACAATGCTGTTTAAGGCAGCGGCATTTGAACTGTCATCGATTATCATTTTCCAGTCAGTTTTAGGCTCTTTCAATTTAAATAATTTTTGCGTTCTTCCATTAATAGGCCCAACCCACTTAAAGCGGTCTTCTCTATTACTATTTCGTGTTGCTGTAAATAACATGGTATTAGGGGTTTTTTCTACAAGTTTTAGGTATCTTTTCCAAGGACCCAGCTCGATTGAAATATTAATCTTTGCTTGCTTGGCCATGGCCCGCAATAGGTCAACAGAAAAGCCTGTGAGCTGGCCATCCTCTTTGAAACTGTAAGGATTGAAGTCTTCACAATAAGCCCGAATCTCAATCGTTTCAGATAAGAGGATATCACTCTCTTCAGCCGCGATTAGGTGTATAGGGCAGAGTAGGAGAAAAATAGAGGCTATTAATGATGTACCTTTGCAGGAATCATAATACATATCTATATGCCTATCGTATTACAGTAATCGTTGTAACTCATGACAGCTCTTTTATACGCTTTACATTCCTTCAGTATAGGCAGCATTACTCTGTTTTGCCTACTGCCAATAATGTGGAGTAGGGTTATCACAAAAGTGTTGTTTTCTTTCTAGTTGCAAATCGTTCTCAGAAAAAACCGACATAAATCAATAAGCTGTACATTTATTTACAGTTCAACCCCAGCCCTCTTAGATTACTAGTTTTGTATTGATTCAGATCATTATTTCAAGATACGTAAAGAGTATTGTGCCTTTTGTACAAACTATAAATAGTCGAGGAGAGAGAGCCATGGCTGAACGCTTTACAAAAAGCATGGCCAGAAATATGTATATGGGGGGAAGTCTTTTCTTCATTCTCATATTCGTAGGACTGACAATGGATACCGTACGGCAAATGCCGGATCGGGATAATCGTGAAAATCTAACAGAAGCTGTAGCCCATGGTAAGAAATTATGGGAAGACAACAACTGCGTAGGTTGTCACTCACTATTAGGTGAGGGCGCGTATTTCGCTCCTGAGCTTGGCAACGTGTTTCAACGCCGTGGTGGCGAAGCAGGATTTAAAGCCTTCTTTAAGGGCTGGATGAATGCACAACCGTTAGGTATTCCAGGGCGTCGTGCAATGCCGCAGTTTAACCTGTCGGATGAAGACCTAGATGCATTGGCCGATTTCTTAGAGTACGCCTCTAAGATTAATTCTAATAACTGGCCACCAAACATAGAAGGGTAGGGAGCGTATTATGAAATATGAGTCACAAGCTGTTTCCAAGCCTTATTTTATCTTTGCCCTCGTATTGTTCGTGGGACAGATATTGTTTGGTTTGATTTTAGGAACCCAATACGTCATTGGTGATTTCCTTTTCCCTGAGATTCCATTCAACGTCGCGCGTATGGTACATACCAACTTGCTCATTGTCTGGCTGCTCTTTGGCTTCATGGGTGCTGCGTACTACATGATTCCTGAAGAAGCGGAAACTGAACTGCACAGCCCTAAACTGGCTTGGGCATTGTTCTGGATCTTCGCTGCGGCAGGTACCTTGACTATTATCGGCTACCTATCAGTACCTTATGCAACACTGGCTGAGATTACCGGTAATGATCTATTACCCACTATGGGACGAGAGTTCTTGGAAATGCCCACCATTACTAAAGTCGGTGTGGTGATCGTTGCCCTTGGTTTCTTGTTTAACATTGGTATGACAATCCTTAAAGGTCGTAAAACCGTTGTTAACCTTGTATTGATCACAGGTCTATTAGGCTTAGCCTTAATGTTCTTGTTCTCTTTCTACAACCCAGAGAACCTAGCGCTAGATAAGTACTTCTGGTGGTATGTTGTTCACTTGTGGGTAGAAGGTGTTTGGGAATTAATCATGGCGTCTATCTTGGCCTATGTATTGATCAAAGTGACTGGTGTAGACCGTGAAGTAATTGAAAAGTGGTTGTATGTAATCATCGCCATGGCGCTTATTACCGGCATATTAGGTACAGGGCACCACTTCTTCTGGATCGGAGCACCTGAGTACTGGTTATGGCTGGGTTCAATCTTCTCAGCTCTAGAGCCCATTCCATTCTTCATGATGACCTTGTTTGCTTTTAATATGGTTAACCGTCGTCGCCGTGAACACCCTAACCGTGCGGCAACTTTATGGGCCCTTGGTTGTGCAGTGATGGCGTTCTTAGGCGCAGGGGTATGGGGCTTCTTACATACTTTAGCACCCGTGAACTACTACACTCACGGAACTCAGATTACAGCAGCACACGGTCACATGGCCTTCTACGGTGCTTATGTGATGATTGTTATCACTATCATTTCTTACGCCATGCCTATTATGCGCGGTCGTCCAAATGGTAATAGTAACCAAGCACAAGTTGTAGAAATGTGGGGCTTCTGGTTAATGACTGTCTCTATGGTATTCATTACCTTGTTCCTAACTGGTGCCGGTGTATTGCAAGTATGGATTCAGCGATTACCGGAGTCCGGTGAGGCCTTGAGCTTTATGGCAACCCAAGACAAGTTAGAATTGTTCTACTGGTTGCGTCTCGTATCAGGTGTTGTCTTTATGGCAGGCCTGGTCGCTTATCTTGCAAGTTTCTTTGTCGGTGGTGAAGAGCCACAGCTAGAAAAAGCATAAGAGTTTAGCGATAAAAATAGCTGGATCGGTGCAAACTGATCCGGCTATTTTTTTGTTCAAGCAAGAGCATAATGAAATTAAGCTCAAAGTAAGTTGAATCATTGAATATTAGATGATTTAAACGAGATTCTGGAAGGTAAACGATGACAGAAAATCAATTACAACGATCTCGCTTAGTGGTTAGAAGTTCGTTCTTTTTATTATTTTTATTGGCGCCGGTTCTCAATATCTTTCGTTTTGATTTAACCACGACGAATTTTGTTATTTTTAACCAGGTCCTTTCTTTTGGCATGACAACGGAATGGATTTTGGCGAGTGATTATTGGGATACGGGTTTTCGTATCCTCGCGTATTTTATTTTGCCGTTATTTATAACAGTGATCAGCGGCATCTATATTTTTTATAAATGGGGACGTCTGTATTGCGGTTGGTTATGTCCTCACTTTTCAGTGGTTGAATATGTCAATGACTTGATGGATCGTCGCACTGGCAGTGTGACGCTTTGGGAAAACTCAAAATTCAGTAAAGAAAGGCAAGCAAAGCGTAACAAAATCATTGATTGGCTGGTTATTGTTGGGGTGTCTGTGACCATCGCCTTCTTATGGGCGCTGGGTTTGCTGTCGTATTTATTGCCACCCATTCCTTTATATACCGATTTGATTCATTTTGAAGTGGATTTATACCCAACGATTTTTTTAGTGGCGGCTACGACGGTCTTTACCATCGATTTTGTTCTGGCTCGACACTTATTTTGTAAATATGGCTGTGCTTTTGGGTTGATGCAAAGTCTTTTTTGGATGATGAACAGCAAGGCCATGTTGGTTAAGTTCGAACGAGATCGTGCTAAAGCTTGTCAGAGTTGTGATAAAGATTGTGAAGAGGCTTGCCCAATGCGCTTGCCGGTTAGAAGTTTTAAGCGGGCTAAGTTTACCTGCACCCAGTGTGCGCAATGTATTAGTGCGTGTCAGGAAGTGCAGAAGGATAATCCAGCAGGCAGTTTACTGGGTTGGAGTGAAGGGGAGAAAACAAGACACAGCTCCTTGATTCCGGTCAAAACTATCGATCCTAAAAAAGGGCACAATGACTCCTAATGTAGTGAGTCTAAGTAAACTTAGTTAGGGTGTCGTTGTGGAAGAGTATGTTGGCCTTAAGTGGCATGAATACATTACCGGTAAAGCCTCTACCGACCATAAAGATGCTAAGGTTCGACTTCAAGATCAGGGTTTTGAAATTGGTGTCTTGTTCCGTGCATTAGGTGGGGAGGCTGGGTTACGTATTGATGCGGCCACTCCTCGTGATTATTATATGCGACGCACCTTATTACAGAAAATTGCCGGCACTCACGAGCAAGTGGAGCTGGCATGGCGCGATCAAGAAGCGCTTCGCTTACCAGAAGAATTAAGCCTATTTTCAACTGCCAAACTCAATAAGTACCTATACCTCTGGTTAGCGGCACTGGCGGCACAACAGGCTAGCGGGTTTCAAAACTGGTTTGTTGATAATCAAACACTCACCTTAAAAGTCCTTGCAGCCTACCCAGGAATGAAGCTGGTTTATCAAGCGCTGGTGGACGCTTTTATTACTTTAAGGCCTGATATCACTGAGTTGGCAACAGATGCGGCAGAGCAAGAAATGGCCATTCGTCAAGCGTTGCTGGAACCCGGTTCTACCAAAGACCTCCCCGCCGCAGCTTTCGCTCCTAGTCCCGTCTATCTATGGTTGTACCCTGGTAATATGAGTGAGTGTTCGGCCAATGAACAAACCGTAGGGGATGCGGATGAACATGCAAAAGGCACCGGTAATAAAAAGAAGGGCAAGCGTAAAAAAGCAGAGCGGGTAGAAAATTACGAAAAGAATAATGGCTTAATGGTTTTCCGTTTAGAAAATTTATTCAGCTTTAGTGAGTTCGTGCCAGTCGATCGTGCAGGGGACGATACTAATGAAGAAGACGCTGAAAGCGTTGCCGATGATCTAGATGTTATCAGTGTCTCTAAAAACCGTCAGGCAGCGTCATCGAGTATTAAATTCGATCTTGATCTCCCTTCAAATGATCACGATGATTTACGCCTTGGAGAAGGGGTATTGCTACCTGAATGGGATTATCGAAAGCAAAGCTATTTACAAGATTTTTGTTGTTTGCAGCCGATGATTTCGGGCTTAAATGACCAAGAAGTGGATGATAATCCAGCAAAAGGCTATCCTTTGCCGCCCCATCTTGCAGCAGACGCTGCTAAATTGCGCCGACAGTTTTCTGGACTGAAACCTGTGCGCCAATGGTCTAATCGACAGCAAGATGGCGATGAATTGGATTTGGACAGCTGGATGCAT
Source organism: uncultured Oleispira sp. (assembly GCA_913019965.1). Taxonomy (GTDB): domain Bacteria; phylum Pseudomonadota; class Gammaproteobacteria; order Pseudomonadales; family Oceanobacteraceae; genus Oleispira. Next base: position 65,135 of record CAJVZR010000001.1, on the reverse strand, counting down.
TTTATGGCAGACCGCCATGCTGGAACGACCAATGGTGAACAAGGGTTTTATCGCTCTTTTAATAATCAGGTGCGGGATTTATCTTGCTTAATACTGGCTGATTTGTCGCTTTCAACCGACGCCTATATTAATAACCATCAACGTGTTATCGACGTAGTACAAGACAGTTTGCAGCTGTTGTGTGAAGCTTTATCAGCAACGGGCGATCGCTTTTCGGTATATGGGTTTTCGTCTTTAAAGCGTGAGCATGTACGTTTTAATATGATTAAGAATTTCAACGAGCGATATCAAGATGACATACGGGGGCGAATACAAAATCTAAAACCCGGTTATTATACCCGCATGGGAGCAGCCATTAGGCAGTCGATTAAAATTCTATCGGCGGAAAAAAGTCATCAAAGGGTTTTGATGATTATCACTGATGGCAAACCCAATGATCTTGATTTATACGAGGGGCGCTACGGGGTAGAGGACACCCGAATGGCGATCATTGAGGCTAAGCAAGCGGGCCTACAGCCATTTTGTGTCACGATCGATGAAGAAGCAGATGAGTACTTACCGCATTTATTTGGTAAAAATGGTTTTGTTGTAATTAAAGACCCTGCACAGCTACCGAAAGAATTACCGCGTTTATATGTGAATTTAACTCGGTAATCCTTATCGATGATTGTCTTATCATCCCGGTGCGATGATGCGAATTGGGCGGCTGATTTTTTGGTTTTTAGTGTATAGCTTTATCCGCACTAATAGGTCTTCTGTGAGTTCGGTTCCTTTCGCGAGTAAGGTTGAATCATTGTCAGTAATCATGTTTTCTAAAAGAACCATGCCTGGTAGTAGGTTATCAACATTAACGGTTATAACGTCATCTTCATGTCCCATTTTTATACTAGATAATTTCTCAACAAGATCTTGATGGAGGCTGTCGTCTGTTCTTAATAAATCAATTGCAGATTTGTGATTATGACCAGATTCTAATAAACGATCAAAACTAATCGCAATTTTTAACATATCAGCGCCTAAATATATTCTTCCTTGTACAGCGCCAGCATCCTGATGGATTAAATGATTAACCTTGTCAGATAACCGCACCATTTCGGCAATGTTTTCTAATCTCGGAATGTGGTTGATTAGCTTGCTACTGATTAAAGGAACATCCTGTAGGGCGAGCTTTTCGGAAGCCGTAAGTTCTGAATTCGGCTTTAGCGCTTTTTCTATCAAGTCTTCGGGTAAGGTTAAATATCCCAAACTAGAGAGCATTCCCGCCACTTCAAAATCCCAAGTATCGGTTTCACCTTGCTCAGAAGCAATATAATGAATGTATTTTTTGATACGATTGAAGTTACTGAAAACACGGGGCTTAACGATTGAAAGTATTTCACTCAGTAGTTCGATTGAACCTTTAACTGTTTTTTGCAGTAATTCTTTCTCTACGTTTAATAATCTATATTGGCGAATAGCACTTTTTAACGCTTCTTGCAGTATATCTTGAGAGCAAGGTTTTGTTAAGAAACGGAATATTTGACCTTGATTAATGGCTGATATGGCCGAATTTAAATCGGTCTGACCGGTTAGAAGAATTCGAATGGTATTGGGGGATTTCTTTTTTGCTTTTTCTAAAAACTCAGCCCCATCCATGCTTGGCATTCTCATATCAGAGACGATGACGGCAAACTCACTTTCATTGTCGATTAATTCCAGAGCTTCCTTACCACTTAATGCAGTTGAAATATCGGCCTTTTTTCTAAATTGTCTCTTGAATGAACTCAAAATATCCTGTTCATCGTCAACAAATAATATTTTTTCTGGGATCGACATTGTTTTAATCCTAATTATCTAAATTCATATAATAAGTGGTTAATTGGCTTCTTTTTTATTCTTGTTTATGGGGTCTTGTTTATTGATAGGGCAGTTGAATGATAAAGGTTGTGCTTTCACCTGGATCAGTTTCAAAATTTAACTCCCCATTATGTCGCTCTTTAATGATGCTGTAAGAAAGCGCTAATCCTTGGCCAGTACCTTTTCCCACTTCTTTTGTGGTAAAAAAAGGATCAAATATTTTTTCTTGAATAGATTGAGGTATCCCACCGCCCGTATCTTTAATTCTGATTTCAATGAAATCAGGTTTTTGTATTGTAACGACTCTAATCTCACCTTTTTCATAATCTTCTTGGTTTTCTACTCGATCTCGAATGGCGTCTGCGGCATTCACTATGATGTTAAGTATGACTTCGTTAAAGGGGCCGGGGTGGCACATAACTTCCGGTAAATTATCTGCAAGCTCAGTCACCATAGCAGAATGGTATTTCCAAGTATGTTTAGATATGATTATCGTACTTTCAATGCACTTATTGATGTCTGTGGCTACTTTTTCTTCTGAGTTAGGGTGGGAGAATTCTTTCATTGCTTTAACAATATTGCAGACTCTATTTACCCCCTCGGTTGTTTGATTGAAAGCCAGTGGGAGCTCTTCACTTAAATATTCGATGTCAGCTTCTTCAAAAATTGAGTCGAGTTTTTTAATGTCAAGAGTGTCCGATATTAATGATTTTTTAATCGTTCTCAGTGCTTTGGCTGTATCAGTGAATGAGGTATTTAGAAATTCTAAGTTGTCACTGATGTATTGCATGGGGGTATTAATCTCATGTGCGATCCCCGCAGAGAGCTGGCCTATAGATTCTAGGTACATGGATTGCTGATGTCTTTTTTCCATATGTTTCTTTTCGGTTATATCATCCATTAGTAATAAATAACCGGTGAAAGAACCGTTGGGTTCTACAAAAGGCGTAATGGCAACGGAAAGAACCCTATCTTTTTCGTCGCCCGATTTCCGGTAGCTAACGTCAAAGCGTTCAGAAGTTATATTGTCATTGATACTATCATAGAGTTTTGAAATAATAACAGGCCAGTCGCAGTGTATTTTAAGATCAAATAGTCTTTGGTTCATGGCTTTAGAGTTGTCAATGTTGAAGTAATTTTCTGCTTGATGATTCCAGTGTGTGATACAGTCATGCTTATCAATGCCAATGGCTGCAGAACTCATCTGGTCAATGAGGCGCATGTTTTGTTGATGCACCTGTTCGAATCTTTCTCTTTCTTTTGCTAGTTGAATAATGTCCGACAGGTTTTCGGAAATTTCTCGGTAGTACCGACGTTCTTCGGAAGGGTGAACAATACCTTGCTCGGTATTAATTTTTAAAAATGCGAATATTTCTGATTTATTCTTTAATGGTATTGTCACGCTTGACGGATTTAATCTGTGCTCATTACTGCTTTTGAAATAATTAAAAGTATCCAGAGAAGCATGGGAATGCTTTAAAGAAAATATTTTTCTTTGGAAGTCATAAATATCATCATCACTTTCTTCTTTTCCTGAGTGGGCAATGCGTTCTACCTTATCATCTTGAATTGTATAAATACTGGCTGAGCTGTATTTTGAATTAGACCCTTGGGAATCAATGATTTGAACTGCTGACTCAGCGACACTAACCACATTTTTCTTGTCTAGAAGAAGCTTCAATAAACGACTGCTGATTAACTGCCTTTGGTTCGTGGTATGAAATAGATGGTAGTTTTTGGAACGTTGGATCGCGGCATTGAATACCCTATATAAAATATCAGGGGTGATAATGTTAATATCGAGTATGTCATCAAAGCCAATGTAAGAATATTGGTCTAAGGGTAATATCTTATCGCTTTTTGTTATCCCAATGATGGGAGAAAACGAATATACATTTCTCAGTTGGATGCAATCATCAATATATTTATCTATATCAATTGACAATATATTGATGATGACTAGGTCAATTTTATATTGATTAATCGTTGTGATTGCGTCACGGAAGTTGTCTGTGTTGTGTACCGAAATTTCTACTTTATCATTGTGGCCGATGGCAGAAATATGGTCATTGATTTCGGATCTGGATACTGGGTTATTGTCCAGAAACATGATACTTGTGCTCATTAACTTCTCATTCAACCTCTGTCCTTAATATTTATATCCTTATGATTAGTGTAGTTTACGTTGTCATTTAGATTGCAAAAACTGTTTGAAATCAGGATTAAGGCTTAGATTGGCTTAATGAAGGACATTACAGGTATTATTTATAGGAGTTCTGGGTTTCCTCCCCAAGCAGTAATATTAGTTGTCACCATATACTCATCTACCATAGCGGTTAAATAATTCGGCCCGCCAGCTTTAGGCCCAGTACCTGATAAACCGTGGCCACCAAAGGGCTGACTGCTCACTTTTGCCCCCACCATATTACGATTGATGTAGATATTTCCAATGTTGACCTGGCTAATAATATGATCTAGCCAGTCTTGATTGCGACTATGTAAGCCCATGGTTAAGCCATAATGGGAATGGTTTATATCCGCTAATACTTGCTGTAATTCATTATGGGCAAAAGGAATAACATGCAAGATAGGGCCAAAGTTTTCTTCTTTAATCTGGTCAATAGAATCTATTTGATAAGCACAAGGGGGGAATAGCTTGTCAGCTGCTTGCTGCTGTTCACTAAGATTTGTCTTACAGTATGCGATTAACCGAGCATGTTCATCTAGCCATGCTTGATGTTTAGCCAACTTTTGATACGCCTGATTATCGATAATAGGGCCTATGTCAGTTTCCCGTTCACTTGGATCTGCAACCACTAGGGTTTCCATGTGGCCCTTTAAACTTGAACACACATCATTAAAAATTTCATCTTGAATATAGGCAATTCGCAGCGCTGAGCAACGTTGACCTGCGCTATGAAATGCTGATTGTATAATGTCAGGAATGAGTTGATCGATCAAAGCACTGCTATCAGCGATGAGTACGTTCTGCCCACCTGTTTCGGCTATTAAGGGAATAATGGGCCCCTCATCTGTTGCTAACGTTTTTTGTATTGTTTTTGCCGTTTTGGTCGAGCCGGTGAAACAGACAAGCTGCACGGATTTCTGCTCTAATAAACTGGGTAATAGATCTCGGCCTTGGCAATGAATGAGTTGCATTTGGTCGCGATCAATTCCACAGTTATAAGCCAGCTTCAAAGCTTGCTGGGCTATGTTAATAGTTTGTTGAGCGGGCTTGGCAATAACACTATTGCCTGTAACCCAGGCCGCAGCAACTTGACCAACAAAAATGGCAAGGGGAAAATTCCACGGACTGATGCAGACGGCAATGCCTTTACCCTTATATTGCAGTTGGTTTAATTCCCCAGTGATACTGGGTCGATCTAACTGAGTATTAAATAAATTAATGGCTTGGTCACTGTAGTAGCGGCAAAAATCACACGCTTCTCTTACTTCATCAATCGCATCTTGATACGTTTTTCCTGCTTGTAAAATGAGTAGAGCAATTAATAGCTCTTGATGCTCAGTCATTTTCTCAGCCCAGGCTTTGAGCTTAGCTGATCTTGTTTCTACATCAGGTAAGGTATGCAAGCCGACATAAGCCATTTGCGCGCAGTGTTGTATATTTTCTTTATTGGCAAGCGGCAGTAATTCATTGTTGGGTGTATTTAATGTTAAGTCTTGTTTAATCGTCTTTACCGTTTTGTACAGAGCGGAAAAATGATGGTCTTGACGAATATCGTAAGAGCAAGAGTTACGGTAATCCAAAATATTACGCGGTTTTTTTATTCGAATATGGGGAGGTGATTCATTAACTTTGTTAATTTGGGGGTAAAGGAATGACGTGTTTGCGCCATTTTCGATTAATCGTCTGACCAAATATGGTAACAATTTATTACGGGCGCCAATTGGGCAGTAAACTCTCGTTTGGCTATTAAATTTCTGCGCCATGTAAGCATGTTGAGTTTCGCCCATGCCATGCAATCGTTGTAGCTTTAGTACGGATGATTTTTCCTGTTGTTGTTTTTCAATTTGTAATAACGTTTCTGGATTATGACTGGCAAATTGCACTGAAACATTGTGTTCACCTTGAGTGAGTAACGATTGTGCGCACATTAAGTAATAATCGTCTGTCAGTTGTTTTTGACTCCAAACGGGGTAGTCAGTGAGTCCTAACTGCTGAGCAGACTTTATTTCATAATCCCAATAAGCTCCCTTGACTAAACGTACTGTTATTTGGCATTGATACTGATTAGAAAATCCTTTTAATGCCTCAATGACGGCTAAGCCACGCTTGCTATAGGCTTGCACGGCAATGCCTATGCTGAGTTGAGTTTGTTTTAGTAACTCACTTATTAGTTTAATTGATAATTCTAAACGGTATTGTTCTTCGGCATCAAAGGTTAGTAACACGGCTTGTTCTTCCGCGAGCTTAGCGAGTGAAATTAATCGCGGTAGAAGTTCTCGTTTTAATGTTTCAAATTTTTCTGGTTGATAGCGTGGATGTAAAGCACTGAGCTTGATAGAAACTTCGTGGGGAATGTCATTAATGCATTGATTATAGGCGCCGACTTGGAGGATGGCTTGCTGGTATTGTGCGTAATATTCGTCGGCCTCATAATAGGTGAGTGCGGCTTCCCCTAACATATCGAATGAGCAAGCTTCATGCACTTCAAGTTTTCGACTGCGTACTAAAGCGTCTTCTAAGTTCTCGGCAAAAACAAAACGCTGGCTCATTTTTTCAATAAATAATGAACAGACTTCGATTGCGCCTTGTTGGGTTATCTTTTGGAAAAGACTATTTCTTACCGAGTGATCAATGGGGGCTTGGTTTCCTAACCACTGTAATGCTTTGGCCAATAAGTTATTTTTGGCATCCTTTTTCAGCCAACTTCCCCTATGAAGGCGATCATGAAATAATGCTTGGGCACCTTCTTGATCAGGAATTCTTACCAAAGCTTCTGCGAGACTCATGAGCAACATGCCTTCTTTGCTGTTTAAGCGATACTGTTGCAATATGTCAAAAAACCAATCGTGTTGACTCTGAATAAGTTGGTTGATTTCGGTCAGTTGAATTTTGTTAGCAGGAGGAAGATAGTTGTGGCTGCGGTACAGCGATTTGCTTAATTCACTTTCGTTGGCGCAATATAATTGCTGACACTGCTGCATAAAATGATCCAGCGCGTCGACTTTTTGGTTGATCACATTCTTATTCATGACCTTCTCCCAATACGCCATGTCGGCTTTTAATTATAGGCTTATCTCGCTGTAGTTATCAGTGACTTTTAGGTAAGTTAACCTTAATTAACGCTAGTTATAGATATTCTTTCTATCAAATAATTCATTAGTTGTTTATCGAATAAAAAATACAATATTCTATTTCTCACTTTTCTATATCTCGGTTTAGACTTCATATAGTGATTATAAAAACGGTTACTAAAAAATAGTTAATACAATGAAAACGATGAGCAGGAAGCAGCCAAAAGCAAGTTTCCTGAGCCAGAGGCCACAAGCCAGAGGAGCTATCTCATGTTTAAAAGTATGCAGTCAATGCAGATGCAGGCCGTGCACTGTTTCCAAACAATAGGTCCTGATAATAAAGAGTATCGGGCGATTATTGCGATTCATAATACTAATCTAGGCCCCGCTCTTGGGGGGTGTCGTTGTTTACATTACGCTCACGAACAGCTCGCGTTTGATGATGCTATGCGCTTAGCTCAGGGGATGAGTTATAAAGCCGCCTTAGGGCAAGTGCCGCAAGGTGGAGGAAAGTCGGTCATTATACTACCGGATGATATTGCGGTAGAAGATGTGGATAGAGCGTTCTTATTCACATGGTTCGGTCAATGTGTTGAAAAGTTAAACGGACAATATATTACTGCCATGGATGTTGGTACACAGGTTGCGGATATGGATGTTATCTTCACGCAAACACAACATGTCGCCAGTGCGAGCAATATAGGGGATCCTGCCCAAGCAACCGCTCAAGGGGTGATGGTAGGGATACAAGCCGCATTAGATTTTTACTGTTCACCAGATGGGGCAATTAGCTCAGTGAATATGGCTGATAAGTGTTTTGCTGTTCAAGGTCTGGGTCATGTGGGCTGGCGAGTTGCCACTCAATTGAAACAGCTGGGGGCTCAGGTATTTGCAGCTGATCCAGATAAAGATAAATGTGTGCAAGCAAAAGCGCTAGGTATCGACATTATTGCGGTTGAAGACATTCTAACTCAAGCATGTGATGTGCTAGTGCCTTGTGCATTAGGAGGGGTCATTCATGATGCTAATGTTGAGCTACTCAGCTGTAAAATTATTGCGGGCAGTGCGAATAATCAATTAGCCAATGACGGCATCGCTCAAATTTTGGCCCAGCGTCAGATTTTATATACCCCAGATTATATTATTAATGCGGGTGGATTGATTTTCGCCTCTCATCAGTATCGTTGTTTGCAAAGCTCTAATGGTGCCCTTGATGCACCGGAAGTAGGTCAGGGTTATAGCGACAAAATTGAAAGTATTTATCAAACATTAATCGAGATTTTTCAACAAGCTCAAGGAAGCAATATAAATCAAGTCGCTAATGAACTTGCTTTAAAGCGTTTAGATAAAGGTTTAGACAGTTTACCGACAAAAGGAAAAGTTTATGATGCCGCATAATAATCCTTTGCAATATTTATCTGCTGAAGGTGAACCATTAACTGAACGTGGTGGTCGACATGAATTGCCAGATTTTGTTAATGATCAGTCGCTGTTATTACAAGCTTATCGCTGGATGAATTTAACTCGAGCGTTTGACCAAAAGGCCGTCGCTTTGCAACGAACGGGCATCATTGGAACCTACCCGTCATCGCTAGGACAGGAGGCAATTTCAGTGGCTTGTGGTATGGCTTTAGCGCAAGACGATGTCTTTGTACCTTATTATCGAGATCACGGCAGTCTGCTAGTACGGGGTAATTTGATGGAACATCTTTTACTCTATTGGGGAGGAGATGAGCGAGGTAGCGCCTATGTTGCGAAAGCCGGGTCTGCTTTGGATATGCCGATTTGCGTGCCTATTGCGACGCAAGCCAGTCATGCAGTGGGGATTGCCAGCGCGTTAAAAATCCAACAGAAGCGCCAAGCGGTACTCTGTACACTCGGGGATGGTGCTTCGTCAAAAGGGGATTTTTTAGAAGCACTCAACCTTGCCGGTAGCTGGCATTTACCGGTTGTCTTTGTAATCAATAATAATCAATGGGCGATATCGGTGCCCAGACATATTCAATCTGGGGCGCCGACACTGGCACAGAAAGCCAGTGCGGCGGCGATTCCCAGTATGCAGGTCGATGGGAATGATTTTATTGCCATGTATGAAGCGCTCACTGAGGGTCTACATCGTGCAAGGCAACGGAAAGGACCGATGCTGATTGAGGCAATTAGCTATCGTTTAAGTGATCATACAACCGCAGATGATGCGAGTCGTTATCGTGGTCAAGAAGAGGTCGATAAAGCTTGGAAGAATGAACCGATTAAACGTTTGCAAAACTTTATATTTCAGCGTGGATATTGGGACAAAAAAGCCGAAGGCTGTTTGCAAGACGACTGCCAGACTCAATTAGAAAAATCGGTGCAAGCCTATAAATCAATTGAGGCAGAACAGCCTGAAGCGATGTTTGATTATATGTATCAAACTTGGCCAGCAGCTTTGGATGATCAAGTGGTTACGTGCGGTGAGAAGTATAAACGCAATTACTTGGCGGCGCAGCAGCATTCTTCTGGGTTCAATAAAGGAGCTTGAGATGAATAATAATCTAGAAAATCCAGATTGTTTCAAGCAGGTAAGTTTAGTTGAAGCGATTAACATGGCCTTGGATTATGCCATGAGCCAAGATGAGTCGGTCGTTATGTTAGGGGAAGATATCGGTAAAAATGGCGGCGTATTTCGAGCAACCGATGGTTTGCAAGAAAAGTTTGGCCAAGCGCGAGTTATGGATACGCCATTAGCTGAAACAAGTATTGCGGGGGCTGCTGTCGGTATGTCGGTAGCAGGGCTCAAACCGATTGCTGAAATTCAATTCATGGGATTTATCTATGCGACGTTAGAGCATTTAATTTGCCACGCTGCGCGCATGCGAAATCGTACCCGTGGACGTCTATCGTGCCCAATGGTTATTCGGGCTCCCTTTGGTGGTGGGATTCATGCGCCGGAGCACCATAGTGAAAGTACTGAAGCTTTGTTCGCTCATATTCCAGGTCTGCGGGTTGTCATACCTTCATCACCGGCAAGGGCTTATGGATTATTATTAGCCGCGATTGAGAACCCAGATCCCGTTATCTTTTTAGAGCCTAAGCGTTTGTATCGTTCAGAGGTTCATGATGTGAATGATAATGGCCAAGCTTTGCCCCTAGACAGTTGTTTTACTCTGCGAGAAGGGGAAGAGTTGACGCTTATTTCTTGGGGGGCGTGTATTAAAGAGTGCTTGGCGGTTGTCGATCAAATGAATGCCGAATCTGGAAATGATAAGCGCATAGAATTAATTGATTTGGCCAGTATTAAGCCCATCGACTTTGCCACCATTGCCCATTCGATTAAAAAAACCGGACGCTGCGTAATTGTTCATGAGGCGGCTAAAACCTGCGGTGTTGGGGCTGAAATAGCCGCCTATATTGCGGAGCATTTAATGGCTTACTGTAAATCCCCAGTCAAACGCATAACGGGTTTTGATACGGTGATGCCTTATTTTCGTAACGAGCAGCACTATCTAATTTCTGAATTGGATATTAAAGCAGCGATTGATGAATCATTAAGCAGTGACTTTTAACAACATGTTTTTTGTGGGGAATAAGTATGCGCTACTTTAAATTGCCTGACTTAGGCGAAGGCTTAATTGAAGCTGAGATTGTTGAGTGGCATGTTAAAGCAGGTGACCAAGTCTCAACGGATCAGGTAATGCTGGCTGTGGAAACGGCAAAAGCAATCGTCGAAATACCTTCTCCTCAAATGGGTATTATTGAGCATACTTTTGGTGATATTGGCGATACCGTGCATATTGGAGAGCCCCTAGTGGAGTATCAAGGGGAAAACGACAGTGTCAGTGTGGTGGGGAATTTATCGGCTGAACCTCTTGGCCAAGTATCCGCTAATAATAATGGTTCGAATACTGAGGCTAATAACAAATCACAGGCCGAGGCCAAGACTGATCGATTTTCTATCGGTATTAAAAGCTCAACCATGATTGCGATTCAAGCCTCTCCTAGCGTACGCGGTTTAGCAGGGCGACTAGGTGTAGATGTAGAACAAATAACAGGTACAGGAGATGGCGGTAGAATTACTTCTGATGATGTTGAAAAAGCGGCGCGAATGAATCAAAACCTCGGTGATAGCGAAAAGCTTACTGGGGTGCGTAAAGCCATGGCACAAGTGATGATAAAAAGTCATCAGCAAATTGTTCCAGTCACATTATTTGCCGATGTGCCTTTAACAAAGGTTGCTAGTGAAATGACTATCGCCGTTGCCAAGGCGATTGCTTTTGCTTGTATAAAAGAACCGGCGTTGAATGTGTGGTTTGATGGTGAAAATATGAGTCGTCGTATTTTGGACTTTGTTGATTTAGGTATTGCGGTTGATACCGAACAAGGGTTGTTTGTACCGGTATTAAGGCAGGTGCAAGATCGGGACGAGGATGATTTGAAAGCGGGTTTAGAGGCACTAAAGCATGCCGTAATAACGCGTAATATTCCCCCAGCTGAATTAACAGGGGCAACGATTATTCTGTCGAATTATGGCTCGTTAAATCCGTATTGCCGTTATGGAACCCCGATTGTTGTACCGCCTATGGTCGCAATTGTAGGCATCGGTGCTTTATATGCAGGGGAGGACAGTGGCAAGGTACTGCCTATTTCACTTACCTTTGATCATCGCTGTGTTACTGGGGGAGAAGCTTCTCGTTTTATCGGTTATATTGCTGATTATCTAAATAACATTAAGACAGAATGACGATGACAATTAACATGATACCAAATGATGTGCCGGTTTTAAGGATAGATATTATCTCAGATGTCATGTGCCCTTGGTGTGCTATCGGTTATATGGGGCTAAAACAAGCCTTGGCTGAAATGAGCAATGATATTGTAGCGGATATTCATTGGCAGCCTTTCGAGTTAAATCCCACTATGCCAAGTGAAGGGCAGGATCTAGCGGAACATATTCACGAAAAATATGGCAGTACGCCGCAGCAGAGTCAACAGAATCGAGATCATATTACTCAGCTGGGTAATAACTTAGGCTTTGAATTTAACTTTAGCGCAGGGCGTAGGATTTATAATACCTTTAAAGCCCATCAGCTAATACATTGGGTGGGGGAAGAATATCCCGAAAGACAAACAGAGCTAAAAATGGCCTTACTAGTCGCTTATTTCAAAGAGGGTAAAGATGTCAGTGATAATAAGGTACTTTTAGCTGTGATTGAAGAATTGGATTTTGATGCCAATCTAGCGAAGTCGTTATTAGAGGATGAGGTTTATGCAGGTGATGTTCGAGCTTTGCAGGAACAGTGGCGTCAGCTCGGGGTGAGTGCTGTACCGAGCTTTATTATTGATGAAAAATATATGATTTCGGGTGGTCAGCCGAAAGAAGCATTCGTTCAAGCGTTAAGCCAAATTATTGAATCTTAGTCTCTTACTGATTTGTTAAAGATGACTTTTTTTTATCGTTAATTCAGGTTCTAATACCGCCATTATTTTTTATGATTGGCGGTTTTATGTTCAAGTGGTGGGTTTTATTAACCCTATATCTTACTCAAGGTTTACCCCACGGTTTTTTCAGCCAAGCACTACCGACCTTATTACGCCAGCAAGGTATGAGCTTAGAGGCGATTGGTTTGATGTCGCTGGTATCACTACCTTGGGTACTGAAGTTTCTTTGGGCACCGTTATTAGATCATTACCAACCGTTAAAGCGCTTAACCGGTGGCCGTATTGATGGTCATATTCGCAAAACCTGGATTATTTCGGCCAATGCTATTGCGGCCTGCGTGCTTATGTTCATCGCTGCAACACCGTTAGATTTCTGGATTAATCAAGCGGCCGTTGGTTTAGCATGTGCGCTCTTTGTGCTCACTATTTTTGTCGTAACTCAAGATATTGCGACGGATGCTTTAGCGGTTGAAAATATTCCACCGCAACAACGTGGTTTAGGCAATAGCTTGCAGGTTGCCGGTTATCGCTTTGGTATGATCATTGGGGGTGGTTTATTACTGGCCATCTTTGCTCAACTGGGCTGGCAAGGAACCTTGTGGGCCTTATCGGGTTTAATGATTCTTGGTTTGATTCCACTATGGTATTGGCAGCCTGCTGCTGTGAAGGTCGACAAAGAGCCTGTATTTAATCATTGGTTAGGCTTTTTACGTTTGCCTGGCGCTATGGCTTGGTTGCTGCTTTTACTGACGTATAAAGTCGGTGATGCCTTTGGAACCGTGATGATTCGTCCTCACCTGGTTGACCTTGGCGTCACCTTACCTGAGTTTGCTGAATTATTGGGGTTGTGGGGAACGATTGCTGGATTAGTAGGCGCGTTGCTTGGCGGTTTGTTATTAAAGTTCTTACCAAGAATGCAGGCTTTAATACTATTCGTTTGTTTAGAGGGATTGGCGATTGCTTCTTATGCATTAGTGACGACATTAGATTGGCCACTAATATACTCGCTAGTGGTCGCGGAACATATCACGGGAGGTATGGCGACAGTGGCCTTATTCACTGTGATGATGGACCGCTGCCGTGATGCCAGTGCAGGTTCTGATTATGCGTTGCAGTCGTGTTTGGTGGTATTATCGACCTTAGTAGCAACCAGTTTGGCTGGCTTCTCGGCGGCGGCCTTTGGTTATGCACTGCATTATTCTTTGGCGGGAATCCTCTGTGGATTTGGACTGCTCGTATTATTGGCCAATAAACAAAATATTATGGGCTCTCGATCGAGCAAGGTTTTGACTTGATATAGTTTTGACGTAATAGAACTCTGTAAGTAATAGCACTAAATGATTGATAGGTAGTAAAACGATTTATGTCGGATATTAAGTTTGAACATCAAATGGATGCAAAGGGATTATTTTGCCCTGAGCCTGTGATGATGTTGCACGATGAAATTAAGAAAATGGCGATCGGAGAGTCGGTTGAAATACAAGCAACAGATCCATCGACCCGTCGAGATTTTATTAAGTTCTGCAGTTTTTTAGGCCATGAATTGGTTTTAGATGAAGAGCGTGAAGGCGTATTTTTTTACGTAATTCGTAGGACTTCTTAGGGCATAAAAAAGCGCTAACGGTTAACCGATAGCGCTTTTTAAAGCAGTAATATTCGCGAGAACTATTCGCGAGAAATATTCTCGACAACTATAGTTGTTTAGCTGCCGCTAATAACGCTTGGTTGTAACGTTGCTGCCAACTCTCATCAGCGCTGAGTGCTAGCCATTGGCTAACGGAATCGCTGATCTGCTGCTGCAAACTACCTGCTTGGCCTAACCCTTGGGCTAGACGTTTAACTTGAAAAGCCATGCGCGCTTGTTGATCATCGGCAGGGGAGTCTAAGCCGGCGATAATTTCCAAACCGATACAGCCATCGCGCAATGCTTCTACTGAGCTTTGTGCACTGCCTTCTGTTTGCCACTTGCTGACTAATAATGCCTTGTCGATGCCCTGAGGTAATTTAAACTCGCTCTCATCAGGCTGATAGAGTGCCGTCGCTTTATCTGCATCCTGTGCTTTTAGGCTGATCGCAGAAAGTTTGTCGGTAAGCGTGATCCACGCTTGTTGTTTCTTAGCCAATTTCGCTTGTGAAATTGATTCTTCTTGCTGCTGTTGGGCATCGGATAAACGCTTACGCAACTTAGCATATACTGCTTTGGGTAGGCTTAATTCTGCAAAATCAGACTGGCATTGCTGTAAAGCATCTTTCTGTTCAGCTTTGATCTCATTGCCCATTTCCGCAACGATCGCTTCGGCATTTATTACAATCGCTTCCGCTTGCTCAATGCTTACTTCTATCTGTGCTTTATTTTGCTGGCGCTGTTGGTCGCGACGAGCAAATACTGCGTCACAGGCTAGGCGGAATGCTTGCCAAAGCTTCTGATCAGCTTTATTCGGTGTCATGCCAATGGTTTTCCACTGACCTTGCAGTTGCTTGCTCTGTTCGATAGCTTGGCTTAATTCTTCAACCTCTTGCAAGGCCTTCGCTTGAGCGATTAGTGCTTCTTTTGCTTCGATATTACGTTGATATTCCGCTTTAATGTGAGCGTAAATTTTATCAGAGATTTCTTGTAGGCTGGCTTGGCTGTTCTTGTGCTCATGGCGATCAACCGGTGAGAAATTGCGGAAGGTTTCTCGAGCAGCGTCTAAGGTTTTCTGAACAATCCCCCAATCGGCAGTATCCCAATCCATGTTCGCTTCATACTCAACTAATTGAGCAATTAGCGCCTGGCGATTAACCAAATTTTGCTGACGTTGTGACGCAATATCAGCGTAATAGGCTTTACAAGGTAAGTAGGCTTTATCCGCGGCAGCACGGAAACGATTCCAAAGGATTTTGTCATCTTGACGAGCAATCGGGCCAATGCTTTTCCATTCCTCTTGTAGCGCTTGGATTTTATCTGCGAGGATTTCAGGGTTGATTTCGCTATCAACCAAAGCTTCCATGCTAACGCATAGTGCTTCTTTCTTTGGTGTCGCGGCATAACCTTGCCAATCACGAATTTCAGTTAATTGCGCGGTTAGGCTTTGATATTGACGTTGATATTTTTTCGCTTCTTGCTGGCTGATCTTTTTCAACGCTTTTAATGCTTGCTGGTGACACTTATTAGCTTCTTTGAGGTGACCATCTTCGATATGGCCTTCTAATTCAACTAATAACTTAGCTAATTCTTTGCTGCTATCAGCTTCATGAGCGGTTAAGTTTTGATTGTGTTTAATGACTGTTTGTAATGCTTGGTCAAGTTCAACTAAAAGAGCAGGAGTGCTGAGAGTGAGCTGCAATGCTGCAGGTTTCCAAGGCAATTGCTTTAATAGCTGGGTAATGTCTTTTTGTAAGTTCTGACTCTTACTTAAACTGGTTTTTTCTAATTGCTGGCTCTGTTTGATGAAGTCAGTGATTACGTCTTCTTGCTCAACTAATTGAGAGCGTGTATTCGCCAAACCTAACCAAGTCTGCAGACTATTTTCAAATGTTTTGTTTTGCTCACTATCTGGCTTGCTAACTTGCTTGGCTTGTTGCCAATCGAGTTCAAGGGCTTTTAGCTGAGCACTGATCTCAGCATTAAATTCTAATTCAGCTAGCCGGCTGATCACATTGATGAAGGTTTCTTTGGCCGTTGCAATCGCGGCAAGCTTATCTTGGGCAGCTTTCTCTTCGGCGATATGACCACCTAGGGTATGCTCGGCGGTCGCGATAGCGCTAGCAAAAGCCGATTGCTGATCACTGGACTGGTTAGTTAATGCGGCCCAGTTTTGCTTTAATAATTGTAAGCGGCCATTGAATTCAGGGGAGTAGACACTTTTCGCAAGCTGCTCAGCATTATTGATATTGGTGGTAATCTTATTTTGCAGGGCTTTTTCAGCATCTTCAGCGGCTTTAGAGGCGCCTAGTTGTTCTTTACAAAAGCGATAAAGTGCTTTGTCTTTACCTTGGGCTACTTGCATCAGTTTTGCTAACGCATCACTTTGTTGAATACCTTGAGCAGCAGCTAAGCGTACTTTAGCAACGGGGTTATTGCAGGCAATATCTAAACGAATGCCTTCATCGCTTAACTTATTGATAGCCCCTAAACGAATGTTTTCGTCTTGGGTATAGGTAGCAATACTCACGAGGTCATTATCACTGGCAACGGATGCTAGGTCATTAATACTCAGATTTGGTAGTAGTTGGGCAAGGTGTTGTTGCTGCGCTTGCTTACGTATATCACTTTGCTCGCTGACTAAAAATTCGGCTAGATTCTGTTTTGACTGAATTTTACTTAATGCCAATAGGCGAATTTCTTTATCGCTATCTTGGTTAGCGACTTGGACTAATATCTTTTCGTCGCTCAATCCCGCTAAGGCTTGTTTACGGACTGCGGCATCTTTATGTTGCCACTTCGGTTTGAAAAATTTTTCTAATAACGCCATGTAATTCGTCCTGAAACTTAATGCTCAAAGGTGCTCAATTGTAAAGAAGGGCTATTCTACAGCTAAATTAGCTGTCATTGAATTGGGTTAGAGCCATTGCTGTGGTAAAGTCGTCTCATTCTATAGCTCACCATCCTAAAACGAAATAATAAAAACAAGGATATTATTCATGAAGTGGCTTAATTTTGCTCTAATTCCAGTTTTATTGGCCTTACATGGCTGTGCGTCGATGGGGATATCACCTCAACCTCTGTCTGAATTGACCGAGAAATATACGAATGACACATCTAAGTTCATGGCGATTGATGATTTGGTTATTCATTATCAAGATGAGGGAACAGGCCCAACGTTGGTGCTTTTGCACGGTGTAGCATCTTCTTTGCATACGTGGGATGACTGGGTTGAACGTTTAGCTCCGCATTACCGCATAATACGTATTGATTTACCGGGTCACGGTTTAACAGGTATTGATCCATCTGTTGAGCGGTATGAGATATCTTATATGATCGGGAAATTAGAGAAATTTTTAAACAAACTCAGTATTGATGATATTTACCTGGCGGGTAACTCTTTGGGTGGATATATTGCTTGGAATTATGCCTTACACCGCCCTGATCGTGTAAAGAAAATGGTTTTACTGGATGCGGCAGGTTTTCCTCAAGATATGCCTTTCATCATGAACTTCACGGCATTGCCTGCAATTGGCGAAATGGCTGGGTTGATGATGCCAAAGTTATTCGTTGATATGAACATTAATGCTGCGTTTGGCGATTCCGATAAAGTGACGGACGATTTACAGCAGCGTTATTTTGACCTAACGATGCGTAAAGGTAATCGCGAAGCGCTAGTTAATGTATTTCGCACCATGAAAGAACAAAGCAAAAACCCACACTTAGGCGATCGTGTTAAAGAAATTAATACCCCAACCTTATTAATGTGGGGCGATCAAGATGAGTGGGTACCTTTAGAAATTATGCACCAGTTCCATCAAGCTCTACCAAATTCACAAACGATTGTTTATGAAGGGGTAGGTCATATGCCAATGGAAGAGCTACCTGTGCAGACTTCACGCGATGCTCATGGATTCTTTACCTTAGGAAAAACCTTAGACTTACCGTTAGCGATTCACTAGCGGTTATTAATTCACAGGGCTTGAAAAGCTCTGTTAGAATGGCATCTGATTATTTTTGATATAAGCAGATGCAATGAGTCAGTCTATTATTTGGTACGATTACGAAACGTTTGGCGCCGATCCTTCTTATGATCGGCCGGCACAATTCGCTTGTATTCGTACCGACGAAGATTTAAATGAAATTGACGAACCGGTTCAGTTGTTCTGTCGCCCCAGTCCAGATTATCTCCCTCATCCTCAAGCTTGTATGATTACTGGCATTACCCCTCAGCAATGTTTGCAAGAAGGGATGCCTGAAAATGAATTTATTGATCAAATTAACCAGATATTCTCGGTTCCTGAAACCTGTACCGCTGGCTATAACAGCATTCGTTTTGATGATGAAGTTACCCGGTATACGCTTTATCGTAACTTCTATGATCCTTATGGTCGTGAATGGCAAAATGGTAATTCCCGCTGGGATATTCTAGATGTGATGCGCTGTGCTTATGCATTGCGTCCAGAAGGAATTAATTGGCCTAAAAATGCGGAAGGAAAAGTCAGTTTTCGTTTGGAAGATCTTACCGCAGCCAATGGCATTGATTTGGGCCAAGCCCACGATGCTGTGGTTGATGTTAGGGCGACCATTGCGGTGGCTAGGTTATTATTAGAAAAGCAGCCTAAATTATACCGTTATCTATTTGGTCTTAGAGCTAAGCAAAAGCTCGCAGCGTTAGTCGATGTTGATAACCATAAACCACTGGTGCATATCTCGGGTATGTATGGTGTCGATAAGGGCTGTATGGCGATTGTCGTGCCTATTTGCTGGCACCCCACCAATAAGAACTCCTTTATCGCTTTTGACTTATCGACGGACCCTAACAGCTTGGCAGGATTGACGGTTGAACAGATGCAGCAGCGTCTTTTTTCCAAGCAAGCCGATTTACCTGAGGGAATTGAACGCTTAGGTTTAAAAGAAGTGCATATTAATAAGAGTCCAGTATTAGCTCCCGCGGGTACTTTAACCCCAGACCAAGCAGCGCGTTGGAATCTTTCAGGTGATTTATTGCGTTCGAATTTAAGTGTGCTAAAGCAGCTATTGGCTCAAGACCCAGCAGTACTGAAAAATTTACACGGGGTTTATACCCAGCGTGAATTTGAAGAAAAAACGAACGTGGATTGTCAGTTGTATAGTGGTGGCTTCTGGAGTGGACAAGATAAAAAGACCATGGCTCATATTCATGGCACATCACTGCAATCACTGTCGGGCTTAAAGGTTAATTTTCAAGATCCTAGAGGGGAGGAGATGTTCTTCCGCTTTAAAGCACGTAATTATCCAGAATCTTTACAAGATGATGAGCATGAGCGCTGGGCTCAGCATTGCTTCAACAGTTTGATGGGGGGCGGCCCTGGATTAAACTTTGAGCAGTTTGCCAAAGCGTTGCAGGAAGCTGCGGTGCAGTATCAAAATGATCAAAATAAAATGTTTGTTTTGCAAGAATTACAGCTTTACGCCGAATCGATTTATCCCGGTGATGGCTATTGATATGAGACGAGTCTGGCGTACGGCTAAAGCCGGAGCAATTTCACGGTTAACTTTGCAACAAGAAGCTTTGTCGGAGTTAGCGAATGATGAAGTTCATGTCGATGTGAAAGCCGTCGGTCTTAACTTTGCGGATATTTTTGCCTTAACAGGTTTATATTCAGCGATTCCTGAAGGCAGTTTTATTCCCGGTCTTGAATATTCTGGCATTGTTACCCGAGTGGGTAGTGCCTGCAAAATCTTCAAACCCGGCGATCGAATTATGGCGGTTAGTCGTTTTGGTGGCTATGCGGATCAAATTCACAGCAAAGAAGATTATTTGGTTGCCTTGCCTACGGCTTGGAGTTTTGCTCAAGGGGCGGCGTATTTAACTCAAACACTAACCGCTTGGTATGCGCTTAATGATCTTGGTGCATTAAAACCAAATCATGATGTATTAGTGCAAAGTGCAGCAGGGGGAGTCGGGCTGCAGGCGATGAAACTTGTGCAAGCATTGGGGGCAAACCCGATAGGAACTGTCAGCAGTCCACACAAAGTGACATTTTTAAACGATCTAGGTTTCGAAGCCTGGCAACGGGAATCATCTTTTAAGAAACAGTTAGCCGACAATAATAAGCAATTTGATCTGGTGTTGGATGCGATTGGTGGGGAAGTTCAACAAGCATCGTTTAACGCATTGAAACCCATGGGCAGGCTCGTTGTATTTGGAGCAGCGGAATTTACTCCGGGTAAGAATCGTCCCAATTATCTAAAAGCCGCTTGGCAGTATTTACGGCGTCCAAAATACGATGTGATGGATATGATCAGTGATAATCGCTCTGTAATGGCATTTAATCTAATTTGGTTGTGGGATCAGGTTGAACTCATGAAAAAATTACTGGCCGACATGATGGCAGTAGATATATCCCCTCCGCATGTCGGACATGAATTTACTTTTGAACAAGTTCACGATGCTATAGATTGCCTTCGGTCGGGCAAGACCATCGGCAAGGTCGTCTTACTGATCGAGTAGGATTAAATTCCTTTTGGTCTCGCTCTATCAGCTTGGCGGTAGTCGCATACTCCTTGAGGAAAAGTTGACTCTAATTCTTCCTTATAGGGATCCATGTCGAAATCACCATAGAAGCCTTCTTTCATGGCTTGGCTAATCGGAATACGTTGGCAGAAGAATATGTCGCTAGAGATATCCTCTCCAGCGACATTACGGCTGCCTTGGTAGAAAGGCATTAACTTTGTACACTCTCCCGCTTCTTTTTCATTCCATTGTCCATCCCAAACAGAGGGTCCTTTGAATAAGATTTCCCCTTGTTTATCAACGCACATATCAACAGCATTATCGGGCCTTGCACTGTGATAATCTCCGCCATTGGCGTCTGCCCGAGTTAGCCATTCGTCCATCATGTAAACGGCTTTACTAAAATCTTTATTGGGCAATTCATTTTGCCAGATCAGCTGTAGATCGTGGTTGCCCATGCGTTCTTCAATGCGTTTACGGCTAGAGAGTGCACTCCAAGAATGATGGATGTCGAGTACTTGATCTTGATAAGGGCGCACATCAATGATGGGATTGTTTAATTCCCCGAGAAAAATATTACCCGATTGATAAGCAGCGGTAGCAGCTTTGATACTGCCATTAGACCTAGGGGCCAGATCAAGAGGCTTACCAAAGTGCGTCATATTATGCTCACTATAATTACTGTAGCGCTTTAATACACTATCGCCGCTGGCATGCCAGTAGCGCTCTTGAGTCAATTCGTCTTGGGGCAACCAGCCACCAATTTTACGATTAATATCGATGAATTGTTGTGGTGTGATCTTTCTATCTTTTAATGCTTGTAGGCCATATTGAACCCCTTCATTAGACCAAGGAATAGGCGCGCGACCCTGTTCATCGGTGCCAAAAAATTCTCGATTATCTTGCCAGTGGGTCCAGTAAACCCGACGGCGTATGTTTTTACTGTAGCGGGTATAGTTAGGGTTAAAAACTGGGTTATGTACGTACTGTAATGATCCACGCCAGCGCGAATTACACTCATTAGCACCTTGATGATTGCGTGGCCATTCAAAGCGTAATAGTTGGGCTATGTTGTCTATCCATTGTAAGCGCCGAGACTCTTTGGCATTAGCCGCGAGTCCTTGAATCCACGGGCGTTTTTCGACATCTTGCCAAAGTTCTATATCACTGGATAGGTGTTCAAAATAGTACTCAGTAAGTTCACAATCTAGGGTGTAGTTTATTTGACTGAGCATGTCAGGATAGGCAACGATCGCAACACCACCATCAATAACCCCTCCAGGGTTATTTTGACTCATCAGGTATTGCTGAATGGCTCCACCTGAGCCACCATAACCTATGGTGAAACTGGGTTTGCCGTAGCGAGCGGTAAAGTTATTTTTTAACCTTAAAGCCGTATCTTCTTGCAGCCAGATATTGTAACCATTACCGGTTTCTGTGGCGGTTGAAAATACGATGGCGTAGCCTTTTTCTAAATATTGACGCATATCTTTACTCAGGTGATGCATACGCATCACCCCTTGCTGAAAGCCAATGCCTATACCACCGCGGAAATAGTAAATAAGTTTGCCATTCCATTTGGATATGTCGGGTTTCAGTAATTCATCACTGCGACTTGAGGGCATTAACATGGCATACATATAGCGGTTGATCGTGCCGGTTTCCATGCGAATAATCAGTTCAGCATCTTTTGGTAAGGCTTCGGTGCTATCGGCAACCTGATGGAATTTACTGCTACCGGGTTGGGTATTGAATGAATAAAAAATACGAGTAGGGAGCGAACAGTCCTTGCTATAGCCTATGATCAATTCAGAACGTAATCCTTCACTGGTCTCTGCATACACAGGGACACCCCAGCCACTGGTATTATCGACTAAAGGTTGGCCAAGTTGCGAACGTTCCGTTTCGCATACAAACGGATATTGGTTCTTACCGGCAAAAAGGGGATTAACAGGGCCCGAAGCGCCGTACTCAATTGGAAATTCAAACGTTTCTTTCGGGCGCTCGCTGTTCTTGGGGTGAGGGCCAGAGTACGGGACATGATTGATGAGTTTGTTGCCTGGTGGGATTCCAACTACGGCTACATAGCCATTATCTAGACCGAGTTCATCTCGTACCCATTGGTAAAGATACCAGCCGCTTAATCCAACTGCTGAAAAAGAAATGATGAGGGTGGCAAATATGGCTTTTTTCATAGATTACTTCCTCTGGCTAATAATTAAAGCTTAGCAAGAGGAAGTATTTGTGCTGAATATATCTAAGGTAGATTGATAAAAAAACGTTTTAAAGCCTTTTTAAGCCGTTTTTACTTCAGCCCAAAGATCGTATTCGTCAGAATGGGTTATTTCAACTTCAACAAAATCACCCGCTGCACAATCAAAGAAATCATTTAGATACACCATGCCATCGATGTTTGGTGCATCGGCAATAGTACGACCCACAGCACCTTCTTCATCAATATCATCAATCAGAATCGTCATAGACTGCCCAACACGGCGTGCAAGCTTGCGTGTGCTAATCTCTTGCGCTTTTGCCATAAAACGCTCCCATCGATCTTGCTGGATGTCTTCTGGTACATGATCAGGTAAAGCATTCGCGCGAGCGCCGTCAACTGGACTGTACTTAAAGCAGCCTACACGGTCTAGTTCAGCTTCGTCTAACCAGTCTAATAAAATCTGGAAGTCTTCTTCAGTTTCGCCAGGAAAGCCAACAACAAAAGTCGAACGTAAAACGATGTTTGGCGCAATTTCACGCCATTTCTTGATGCGTGCTAAGGTATTTTCAGCGTGTGCAGGACGTTTCATTAGCTTCAAAACCGCAGGGCTTGCGTGCTGAAATGGAATATCCAAGTACGGCAAGATCTGATTGTCGGCCATTAAAGGGATGATGTCGTCAACGTGCGGGTAAGGGTATACATAGTGCAAACGTACCCAAACTCCCAACTTGCCTAGCTCTTTACATAGCGTTAGCAAGTTAGTCTTAACGGGCATGCCATTCCAAAAGCCTGTGCGGAATTTCATGTCAACACCATAAGCGCTGGTATCTTGAGAAATAACCAGCAACTCTTTGGTGCCTGCATCGACTAAGCGTTTTGCTTCTTCTAAAACATCGCCGATAGGGCGACTAACGTGCTTGCCGCGCATATCTGGAATGATGCAGAACGTGCACTTGTGGTTGCAGCCTTCCGAAATTTTTAAATACGAATAATGACGAGGCGTTAATTTTACGCCCTGAGCAGGGATCAAATCGGTGAACGGGTCGAAATCTGGATTAGGTGGAACCCACTCGTGTACAGCGGTCATTACTTCTTCATACGCGTGAGCGCCTGAAATTGCTAAAATATCTGGGTTTTCTTTTTTGATCAGCTCTGCATCAGCACCTTTGCCCATGCAGCCTGTTACGATCACTTTACCATTAGAAACCATCGCTTCGTTGATAGCATCTAACGATTCTTGTTTGGCCGCATCAATAAAACCGCAGGTATTCACAACAACAACATCAGCATCCTCATAGGTATTGGTTATGTCATAACCGTCCATCTTTAACTGCGTCAAAATACGCTCTGAATCGACAGAGTTTTTAGGGCAGCCCAGTGAAACAAACCCGATCTTGCCATTAGTATCATGGTGGCTGGTCGCTAAAACTTCACTGGCGGCTTGGGCTTCACTAGGAGTATTGGAATTATCTGACATGCTGGGCTCATCAAGGTTGTAATGTTGCTAGTTCTTTATTGGCGCGGATTTTAGCCTAAACACGGGTTGGAAGCTATTGGAAAGCAAGGGGAGTGAGCATTGGCAGGTTGGGATGTGATGGTATAGCTAAGAGGAGTAAAGTAGGGAAAACAAAAAAGGGACAAATATCGCTATTTGTCCCTTTGGGCTTAGTTATCAATCCCTGAGGATGTTATTGATTAAGCCTCTTCTTCTGGTGCATTCAACAACTCAGCGATGATCTTGTTCATTTCAACAGGCATTTGGCCTAGAACGGCTTCTTCCGCTAGTGTGATGTCTTTTTCGATGTAAGAAACGATTTTACGAGTTTCCATGTCCATAACCCCACCGAATGCCGTTACTTTCTTCATGAAAGGAATCTGCATGCCGCTCGCAGAGTCTACGTGAAGAACGATTACGTACTTAAAGTCGTAGTTTTTGTCTTTGATAGCGCCTAGATCTTTAAGCTTGCCCGTCAACGTTTTCATTTTTTCGTCTAGCTCTTTTGCGTACTTCTCAGCAGAACCGGTCATTTCCATTTTGTCACGGCCAGCTTGACGACGCATGTTCTCGCCAAGCGTCCAAGAAAGGTTGCCTACTACGCTGTATAACTGTTGGCCTGAGATTACCGATGCGCCATATTCGGAAACAGCACCACCAGAAATAGCTAGACCTACCTCAGTCGTATCACCTGGAACGCCGTGAAGGCTAATTGGGAAGATGAAAGCAGGTGCTGTTGCCGTTACGGCTAGTGGGAATTCTTGATCAGCATTACGCTTAACCATAGAAGAGCTACAGCCACCTAAAGTAAGTGCAATTGCTGCAGAAACGAATAGAGAAATAATTGAAGTCTTTTTCATTTTAAGTATGTCCTTATGAATTGAGCCGCGCATGCTAGCAGTGAAATAATATGGATACAAATCAGTTTATTGGTGGTGATTGGGTGAAAAATCATACAATCTTAATCGTTTGATTTTTAAACAGAAATATCATTGTTTATAATTAGATCTGCTATAGGTTGAAAGTCGTATATATGGCTTTATAAATACGATACATAACCTATTTAAAAGTGTCTTTGAATGAGACTACTGATAGAAAAGTATTTAAATAATTTTCTATTATTTTATTCGATCAGTGAACGGCTTCACACTAAACAAAGAAAAGAAGTTTGATAAAATTAGCCAATGTTTGATGGAAGGCGTAAATTAACACGTAATTACAAATTAAGTGACCGTCGAATGAATTTACTGGCATCGTTAAAGCAGACCTTTGGTTTTGATCAATTCCGTGGAGGTCAAGAACAAACTATCCGACAGCTTGTGGCAGGGCAGTCGTCGTTGGCAATTTTCCCTACGGGATCTGGAAAGTCTTTGTGTTATCAGTTGACGGCTATGCACTTGCCTCACGTTACTTTGGTCGTTTCACCATTACTGGCATTAATGAAAGATCAGTTGGAATTTTTGGCCAGTAAAGGCATTGCCGCCGCCAGTATCGACTCGACTCTTAGCGGAGAACAAAGCCAGCAGGTTATGGCCGATGTGCGTTCTGGAACGATAAAAATTTTAATGGTGTCAGTCGAACGTTTTAAAAATGAACGTTTCCGTCAATTCATTAATGCGGTTCCTATCTCTATGCTGGTGGTTGACGAGGCTCACTGTATTTCGGAGTGGGGGCATAACTTTCGTCCAGATTATTTGAAATTGCCTGTTTACTGCCAAGAATTAAACATTCCATTGGTTTTACTGCTAACCGCAACCGCGACTAAGAAAGTAAAGAACGATATGTCCGCTAAGTTTTCTATACGCCCGGAGCATATTATTCAAACCGGTTTTTATCGAGAGAATTTAGATTTGACCGTAGTGCCGGTTAAAGAAGCGGAAAAAGCTCAGAGCCTGTTATTACAGATTAAGCATCAGCAGCAGGTATTTTCTGGGCAAGGCATGGCTGTTGGTGGTATTGCGGGGATCGTTTATGTGACCTTGCAGTTTACTGCGGAGAAAGTAGCAAGCTACTTACAAGCGGCGGGTATTAATGCCTGTGCATATCATGCTGGATTTGATGCTGAAAAACGCCAACAAATTCAAAATGATTTCATGCAAGGGAGCACTGATGTTGTCGTTGCAACGATTGCCTTTGGTATGGGTATTGATAAGTCGGATATCCGTTTTGTGATGCATTACGACTTGCCAAAGTCGATTGAGAACTACAGTCAGGAAATTGGCCGAGCAGGGCGTGATGGCCAGCCCTCTAATTGCATTACCCTCGCTAACCTTGATGGTTTGAATACAGTAGAGAATTTCGTCTATGGTGATACGCCGGAGTTATCAGCAATAGAGTATCTAATTGATAATATACGTCAAGAAAGCAAACCTTCTCGTCGAGAAAGCAATGTTACTGAATGGGAATTACAAGTAGTTGGCCTATCGAATGCGAGTAATATTCGGCAGTTGCCATTAAAAACTTTATTAGTTCAGCTCGAAATGATGAAAGTCATCAAGCCAATGTATGCGTATTTTGCTGAATTCAAATACAAGTTTTTGCAGGATAAACAAACAATATTGGCGCTATTTGAAGGTGAGCGCCGAGATTTCTTACAAGCAATTTTCGATACCAGCCAGTTTAAAAAAGTGTGGGGTGCGCCAGATTTTGAAAAGCTATTTAGTATTTATAATACCGAACGCAGTCGAGTCATCACGGCATTAGATTATTTAGCCGAAAAACAGTTAATTGAACTCGAAAGTAAAAAAATGACGGAGGTTTTTCAGGTGCATCAAGAAGCCTTACATCGTAGCGAACTCGCTCAAACTCTCCATCATTATTTTGTTGATAAAGAAGAAAAAGAAATTAAACGGATTGCTTCGTTAGTCCGGTTCTTTGAGCTGAATACTTGCTTAAGTTCAAATCTAGCGCGTTATTTTGATGATCAAAATGCACCGGCGCAGTGTGGGCACTGCTCTGTTTGCCGTGGTCAGGTGGCCAAGTTAGAATATGGCCAGCAAGCCAAATGGCCAGAGGAAAGTGAGTTGCGACGAGTCTTAATTGGGTTGAAACAACAGTTGGAGGGGAAGGTTGTCTTATCTGTGGATATTCAATGTCGTTTTCTGGCTGGAATTAGTGTGCCTGTATTTACACGTAATAAAGTCAGACAATTGCCTGGTTTTGCATGTTGCGAACACCTTAGGTATGGGGAAATACGTGAAAAAGTGATGGTTATTTCATAGCCGTGTCTATTAGAAGCGTTTTTTAATAGTCTCTTCGATAGCACTTTTATCTTCAATTAATTTTAGATAAGACATAGGCTTGCTTATGCCAAACCCCTGAGCATAAGCAACGCCAATGTCCTTTAATGTAGCAACAATACTTTCATTCTCTACCCATTCTGCAACAGTTTTAATTTTCATAGCGTAGGCAATATCGGTTATTGATTTAACAAACGCATGATCGACAATGTCGTTTTGTATGTTTTTAACGAATGCACCATCGATTTTTAAATAATCAACGGGTAACTCTTTTAAATAACTATAAGATGACATTCCTGTCCCAAAGTCATCCAGCGAGACTCTACTACCTAATTGACGAATGTTATTTATGATATTACAGGCCAAGTCGATATTTGCGATTGCATTTGTTTCAGTAATTTCAAAACAAAAATAGCTACCTGAAATGTTGTTTTTTGCGAATGCGTTTTTGATGGTGGTTAGCAATTGTTCATGATTGAGGGCATCAGCCGTTAAGTTTATAGAACAAAAGCCAATGTCAAAACTACTCCTGATCTTATTGAATTCAGAAATGGCATTCTCTATTACCCATTTATCCACGCTCCATGTAGCATTGTAGCGCTCAGCAGCAGGCATGAATTTGTTAGGGTAAACTGTATTTCCTTTGCTGTCTCTCATTCGAACTAAGGCTTCACAGCCGCAGGATGAAGTCCCTGTTATATGTTTTATTAACTGATATTCGAGAAATAACCTATTTTCATCGATAGCTTTACGCAGTGTCACAAGACTTTCCATTTCGCCAAAGCGCTCAGACAAACTATTGTCCTCCGGCAGGTATAGATGATTTCTATTACGGCCAGCTTCTTTTGCTGCATAGCATGCAGAATCGACACAGCTTAAAATTTTCTGTTTATCGCCTTCTAAAGTACTTAAATGAAGAATACCAATGCTACTGCTTATAGTGAAAACATTCTCTTGCCAGTGAAAGCGGTAGCTTGAAACCGCATTTTTAATTCGATCTGCGATAGCAAGAGCAGATTCTATTGTTGGCGCTTTAACAATCATGGCGAATTCGTCGCCGCCAATACGGGCTAAAATATCATCATCTCTTAACGATTGACTAATTAGTTTACTCAGGGACTTTAGTAATTCATCACCTGCAATATGACCCGCTGTGTCATTGACCACTTTAAATTGATCAAGATCTAAATAGAATACAGCGTGCTCGTTGCGTGTTTTTTCTTGCAGAGTTTTGTTGATGAAATCATCAAATGCTCGGCGGTTATAAGTGCCAGTGAGATCGTCATATGAAGCATAAATTTGTAACTGTGAGTTCGATCTGGATATTTCTAAAA
Organism: uncultured Oleispira sp.; assembly: GCA_913019965.1. Classification (GTDB taxonomy): domain Bacteria; phylum Pseudomonadota; class Gammaproteobacteria; order Pseudomonadales; family Oceanobacteraceae; genus Oleispira. The sequence continues at coordinate 36,219 of CAJVZR010000001.1, read as the reverse complement.
GAGATTTTTTGACCTGAGTTGTTTTATTATTGTATAGATAAGCAAGTCGACCAAAGTCTCCTCGTCCGAATCCTTCGAGCAATTCTTCATTTTCAGGTTCGTTTGCATGCTTACGTAGGTGCTGGCTTATACGAATGAGTGGATGTATGAAATATGAATGAATAAATGCAAAGAAAATGAGCATAGTCATAATTGTAGGGAATATGATTTGTTTAGACGTTTCCATAATAATTTCAGAAACTGCATTGAAATCTGTTGATGTGGGTGTAACCACTACCAGTTTCCAGTATGAATCAGGAACATGAAAAATTGAGACGTTTACCTTTTCTTGTAATAAGAAGTCATCATTTAATTGAAAGTGATCCAACAGGTGGCTGTTGTTCATGTCTTCTTTTATCGGATTGATAATGGATGATGCCATAACGTCTGCCTGTTCAGGGCTCACTTGGTAGCTATTATCATTAAAATAAGATGACATACTCTGATGTTGTTTTTTGAATTCATTTCGAGTGATGAATGTTTTTTCCGAAATGTCGATAAGTCGGGCGGCGAGATCTTGGAATTGCGGTTGTTTTTCTGTGAACTCATTTATATTGAGTAAAGTAGGGCTGTCTTCTTTTAAAATACTGACTGATTTAGGGAAGCTGATGAATTTATTGTTTTGGTCGATGAGGAAAACGTATCCACCTATATGCTCTGATTGCTTTTGGAAAAAATGATGCAGCCCTTCTAGTTTCATGTCGATAGTAGATGCTCCGATGTATTTATCATCCTTATGAATTGGAAGCGTGCAAGTTACCATGGGTTCTTTTGAGAAAGGATCAATGTATGAACGTGACCAATAACAACTCTCACCATCGAGAAATTTTGCCGGTACATACCACTCTTCATTGCGGTAACCCTTACCGCCCTCTAGGTTGTAATCATTGTAGAAATCTAATGAGCCATTTTTATTTTTACCCCAGAAATAACTATTTCTTTCTTTATTAGGATCAAGTTGTTTAGGTTCTGGCCAAATACCGCCGCCAGCAACGAGGCTGTTGGAGTTATTTATATCGATTATTTGCGGTAGCAGTTGGTGATATGTTTGGTCAGAAAATGGTATTGAATTAACGACCACTGCTAAGCTTTCGGCTAAGGAGTGAACTAGAGAAGTCTGCCGAACAAGTTCTGCAACAATGGCATTACCACTGGCTTCAACTCGTTTAGAACTGTCACTTTCTAATTTCTGGCGCAATTCGCCCTGAAGAACGAATGCAAGAATTGATAAAAGTGCAAAGGTTGCTAGAAGAAATCCTGTTGAGATTTTAAAGCTAGTATCTGAGAGGTAACGTTTCATGTTAAAAAATCGTCTAGAGCTTATTTTAAAGCCTAGACAATATTTTAAAAATTGAAACATGTATGAGCTGATTACATTTCTTCGTACGTGTAATTGTCATCCGCGTTTTCTAATCGCTCTTGGCGCTTACGTTCTTCTGCTAAAACAGATCTGATTTCATCCATCACTGAGTCGACATCCGCACTTTCGTTGGACTCTTCAAACAGGCCTGTTAGCTCAGTATCCGCGGTTAGGTTGCCGTCTTCATACAGAGCCCACATTTCTTTAGCATAATTTGTACGCAATAGCTGAGGGGCATACTGGCCGTAATATTCGCTCATATTATTAACGTCACGTTCGAGCATAGACTTGGCATGGTTATTCGCCGCGGCATCCACTGCTTGAGGGAGGTCGATAATAACTGGACCATAATCGTCGACTAATACGTTGAACTCAGAGAGATCCCCATGAACGATCCCCGCCACTAGCATACGCTTAACGTCGTTCATCACGGTAAGGTGATCTTCAATCGCTTGTTCTGCGGTCATTGATACATCATTTAAGCGTGGGGCAACATCACCATCGTCATAAGTGACTAGTTCCATCAATAGCACGCCATCAAAGCAACCATATGGCGTTGGGACTCGAACACCAGCTTCCGCTAAGCGATACAGAGCATCAACCTCGGCATTATGCCAAGACTCTTCTTGTTGCTTACGACCGAATTTAGAGCCTTTTTCCATTGCGCGCTGGCGACGGCTATTTTTGCTTTTGCGACCTTCCTGATATTGCACAGCCTGTTTAAAGCTGCGTTTAGCCGCTTCTTTATAGACTTTTGCACAGCGGATTTCATCGCCAGAGCGTACAACATAGACAGTGGCTTCTTTTCCACTCATTAATTGGCTGAGGACTTCGTCCACTACACCATCATCAACTAAAGGTTGGATTCGTTTTGGAGTTTTCATAGGCGTTTTATACCCTAGACAGGTAAAGCAGGCAAGAGGATTGACCTGACTGCTAGCTACTAAACGTCAGATAAGTATAATGCGCGCCTATCAAACTAAATAATGACACCGGCCGATTTCGGCTTAGGAGAGTAATGTGGTTGTAGTTAGAGCAGTATTAGGTGCCTTGATCCTATTATTAAATTGGGTATTTACCCCCAAAAGCATTAAGCGTGAAGCCAATGAGCAAGCGGCTATCGATGCTCAGACGACTAAACTCGCGTTATACCAGTATGCTGCTTGTCCATTTTGCGTCAAAGTGCGCCGTGCAATGAAGCGCAGTGCTTTGAATATTGAAACCCGCGACGCTAAACGCAGTGAGCAATTTAAAGAAGAATTACTTCAAGGTGGTGGTCAATTGAAAGTGCCTTGTTTACGTATTGAAGATGATAATGGCGAAGTGAGCTGGATGTACGAATCAGGTGATATTATTTCTTATCTTGAAAGTCGTTTTAACCCTACGGATGCTGAACCAAATCCTGCTTAAAAGCGATTGTAATATCGTGACTAATAAAAAAGGCCAGTATTCTGAATACTGGCCTTTTTTATTGCTTAACTTAATCCAGAGATCCCTAAATACAAGCCTGAAATGTAAGAAATCATCCAAAAGCTCCAGACCATAATGCTAAAACGGTGGAAGGTCTTCTGTAGCGCTACATCTCTATTGTGCAAAACCATCAGTGCCCAGCTGAAATGAAACATCATCAAGAACAGTCCCAAAAAACCTGAAATAGAGTGTGGCGTAAAAATTAGGTGCCCGACATGAAGGTACATTAGCAGGGTGCCTAGTGTATCTGTAATGACCCCCAAACCAAACATGGTGAGGTGCCATTTTTTTAATTGCTTATGATAAAAATCATTCCAGATGCCTATTGAATAAAATACTAAGGCAAGGGTAAAAAAGATTGCACCCCAAAAGATAAGAGGAGTCATGGCTTCACCTAATTAAAAATAAAGTCGGCATATTAATCTAATTGATAATTGTTTGCATTAATAAGGGTTGTCCACAATTAACTTAATAATGCTTTGTAGCTCTGTAAATGATTGGTTACCTTTATCAAATACTTGCGTGTTTCCTCATAGGGCAAGTCATATTGCAGTGTTTCAAATACTTGATTAGGGCTGAGTTGGTTAATAACTCCGAAAGCACGCTGCATGGACGCACGGCCAATGAACGCTTTGGCAACATTGCCGGCTCCGGTATTGTAGGCGGCAATTGCACAATATAAGCGTGAAGTGGGATCCTTGATGCCTTTTAAATAACGGGTATGAAGCATGCTGAGGTAAGCACTGCCCGTATCAAGGTTGAAATTAGGGTTGTAGAGTTCATCGCTCGTTAATAGGCGTGGTTTGCCATACATGAGTTTGCTCGCATCTTTGCCGGCACTTGCAGGCACAATTTGCATAAGCCCAAAAGCAGGAATGTGGCTACGAGCTAATGGATTAAAGTGGCTTTCGGTATGGGCAATGGCCATGACGAGGGCGGGATCAATGTTCCACTTATTGGCTGCTTGCTGCGCGCTGGTGAGATATTTTTCTGCTCGTTTAATCGGCAGTTTTTTGGGTAAGGGGATCTTAACTACGATCAATTCCCCCTTGAGTGTTTTTTCTTTAACGATTAATGCGGTACTGGCGAGCTTTTCTTCGGCATCTTCAATGCTGCCATACAGTGCGCTGACCTCACTCAGTAATGCCGTATTTTGCAGGTTCTGACGACTTCTCCCTGCCATGAGTTTTATATTAATTGGATCACTCTCTACAGCTTGGCGTTCAGTCTTTCTTAATAGAGCGTTGAGTTCTTGAGGCAGTTTCTCTTCTTTAACGCTCTTTAGATCGCTATCGATATCGTTGCTTTTATAGCTAAACCGTATCTCATTAAACGCAAAATCAATAACCGTTTTCTTTTGTAGGTCAGAGCTGTATTCAACCCAGATCTCTTGGTTGGTAATTTCTGCGTTTTGCCATTCTTGCTCTAATTCAAGTTGGTAGTCCTCAAACGCGGAAAGGTATCGATCTTTATAGGCTTGGTAATCATTGCTAATTTTATCCATTCCGACCTGCTGCGCTTTAACAAAATCGTCAAAACTATTGCCCCATACTTGCGTTGCGGTAATGGATAGAGGAAGGCCAATAGGGAGTAAAGCCAGTTTGGTTATAAAGTGTCGGCGTTTCATGCAGCTACTCAAAAAAAGATTTGTATCATTTAAAACAGTTTAGCGTGATTAGGTGACAAGGTGTAAATATCGAGAGGTAACAATTTACTTCAATTTGACCAATTTTCCAGGGCTTAGATGGCTTATATTGATAATTAGAGAATTGTTAGGAGAGCCCCATGAACTTTCGCGAGCTGAAAAAGGTAGTGCATAAAGGTAACCCTGAGGTGCATATTCTATCTAATCAAGGGGATATATATTTGGTGCAAATTTTCAATGATGGTGGCCAATCACTATTAACCGCTAAACAATCGAGTCGACCACTTGTATTTCATGGCCTTCCTGAGTGTTATGAGACTTTATCAGATGCAGGTTTGCATAGTGCTTACGTCGACCAAACCATGGAATGTGATGAAATGATTAACCTTGCAGGTTGCATGGTTAATCATACAGACCATCGTGCTGTACGTTTTTAGCTATTTCTATTTAGCTAATGCTATAGGGCTCACTGTCTGTAGAGGTGCTTGCTTTTTGTATTAACTCACCCATTTGGATTTCGCCAAGTGAAAGCGTGGGTGCAAGTGCGAAAGGTTGCCAGCGAGCACTTAGTTCTGAAGACGGCATGATATAAGGAAAGCGCTTATCATCCGGGTGCGGATCAGCGATAGTTTTCTCTAAAATCATCGAGATATATTGATCTAATCGGAGTTCAGGCTGCTCTCCATTAGGAATAACGGCCATGCTATTTTCGAGTACATGATCAGCCAAGCCATAAATAGTTGAGTATTCAGGGCAATAATTGTCGACTGATATTCCATTTTGGCTACACACCATAATCCCTTTGTCGGTATTGACGACTAAAGATTGGCTACCTTGGGTATGTCCAGGTGTATGAACCAAAGCAAGGCTATCACCAAGCATGATACTGCTGTGTAAGGGGATGATCTTATTCGGGTCAATTCCGTCGACACCGTCAGGGCAATACCAGTGGTTTTGCAAAGGAAGTAAATCTTTTACCGCTTCCCACTCTTGGTGCATCACTAATAGCTTTGCATTGGGAAAGTAAGCAGGTTGTTCAAAGCTGCCGAGCCACTTTCTAATATCTTGAGTATGCAGGTGGTCGTAGCAAATAAAATCAATGTCTTCGGGCTTGAGGTTGATGCTTTCTAGTGCTTGTTCAACTGTATTATGAGTCGGTGTAAGTATGGGTTGAAGCGTATTTTTTAACTTACCCATTAATCGGCGAAAACGTTGAAAGTAAGGGGTTTTAATATTGGCTTCTAAGTCCGAAGGTGAAAATAATAGAGTTTTAGTGCCAGCATGGGTTGAAAACTGAACCACCATCAAGCGATTGGTCACATAAAGATAGGGGTTGATAAGGCTAGTTGCATTGCCAAAGGCCGACTTTACCGGATAGGGAACTGAAACAAGATCGATAGTCTGCAAGAACTGAACTTGTTGATTGACCATTTTGAAGTCTTCAACAAAGTGTTTAGCTTGAAATTGGACTTGTTTCAAACGTTCTTGAGGCGATAGGCTTTCGCGGCTATTGCTGAAGTGGCTAATAGGGCGGATACCTAAGGTCTCTAATACCAAATCGTAGCTTAAGTTCAAGGGCGCACTACTCATTTATTATTATTCTCATGTGCTTTTTACAAAAAGTAACGTAATTGCTAAGTAAGATCAACACTTAGTAATAATCGGTATAACGATTTGGAAAGGAGTTTCTTTTAGTTATCGTTCCAAGCTTGGAGTACACTGTTAAAATCGTAATTTTGTTAAACTAAGAATCTTCAATTTAAGGAAGCGTCATAGGTGGCTGTTAAACCGAATAAGGCTGTAGAGGCCATTGTTGCTTATCAAGGGGTAGAGGGCGCTTATTCTCACCTATCCTGTAAAACCGTTTTTCCTAGCCATGAAGCTTTTGCTTGCGAAGATTTTCAATCTGCGATATCGATGGTTGAAAACGAAGGGGCCGAGTTTGCGATGATTCCGCTAGAAAACTCTACCGCAGGGCGAGTCGAAGAGATCTATCGATTATTGCCCAAAACGCATTTACAAATAATCGCTGAGCACTTTGAGCCGGTTAATCATTGTCTGTTGGCATTGCCTGGAGTAGAGCTGGAACAAATTAAAACGGTTTCGTCGCACCCTCAAGCATTAGCTCAATGTTTCCATCACTTAGAAAAGTTAAATATAAAGGCTGTTGCCGCTGTAGATACTGCGCTTTCTGCTAAAGAATTGGCCGCTAAGAAAGCGGCGTCGCACTCTATTAAAATTGAAGAAAGCCATGGGGCCATTGCTTCTACCCTTGCTGCGGAATTGTATGGTTTAAATATCGTTGCTGAGAATTTCCAGGATGTAGATGGAAATACAACGCGCTTTATCGTATTGGCGAAAAGCGCTAATGCTTTGGGATACCAAGTGGAGCAACGCTATATTACCAGTGTGTTGTTTTCGGTACGTAATCTACCTGCAGCGCTTTATAAAGCGTTAGGGGGGTTTGCGACTAACGGAATCAATATGATTAAACTAGAAAGTTATATGGATGGTGGCACGATGGAAGCCAGCCATTTTCATATTGATCTTGCAGGTCACCCGCAACAAAAAAGTATGCAGCGGGCGATGGATGAGCTTAACTTTTTTGCCAAAGATATACGTATCCTAGGCAGCTATCCTGCCCATAAATATCGACGTAAGCATGAGTTTATATAGGCTAGACTTTTTTAAGTCAGTTTTAAATGAAGTTGTAAGGATATAAAAATAATGACCAAGATGGATTGGCATCGCCTGTTACAACCTTTACGTATTGGAGAGGTGACGAGCCATTATGAAGATGGACGATCGCCTTTTCATAAAGATCAAGATCGTATTGTTTTCTCAAGCGCGTTCCGACGCTTAGATCGAAAGACACAAGTTCATCCTTTATCTGAAAACGACCATGTTCATAGTCGTTTGACCCATAGTTTAGAAGTGAGTTGTGTTGGGCGTAGTCTTGGTTTTCGTGTTGCTGAAGGCCTAAAGGCTGATGTGAATTCAGGCTTTCCGGAAAATATCAGCGCTGCTGATGTGGGGGCTATTTTACAGGCGGCTTGTTTGGCTCATGATATTGGTAATCCTCCTTATGGCCATACTGGTGAAGATGCTATTAGGCATTGGTTTTTGGATGCCGAGAATGCTTATTTGTTAGAGGGCTTGAGTGCGTTAGAAAAAGCCGATTTACAAACCTTTGAGGGCAATGCTCAAGGTTTTAGAATAATCACTCAGGTCGAATACCATCGTTTTAGCGGTGGCATGAGATTAACTCAAGCAACGCTCGGTACATTTTTAAAATACCCATGGACGGTTGAGCACACTTCAGCTACTGGGAGTAAAGCCCATAAGTTTGGTTGTTTTCAAAGCGAAGTGGCTATCTTAAAGACGATTGCTGACGATCTTGGTTTGATTCCTCAGCATAACAATAGGTGGTGCCGACATCCCTTGGTTTACCTGATGGAAATCGCGGATGATATTTGTTATGGCTTAATTGATTTAGAAGATGGTATTGAAATGGGGATACTTAGATACCCTGAAGTTGAAAAAATTCTAAAGCCATTATTAGCAAGTGAGTGGGCTCAATATCAAGTGGACTTGGATTCAGCGGATAATGAACGCCGGCGCTTATCTATGTTGCGTGGTAAAGCCATGGAGAAAATGGTTGAAGCTGCTAGTCAGGCTTTCTTAGATAATCAGCAAGGGATTCTTGCGGGCACTTTAGTCGGAGAGCTAAGTGATCATTGTCCCGCTACCGTACGAGATGCGATTAGGGAAGCGAAGTCGTTAGCTAAAGAACGGATATTTAAAGATCCGCGTAAAACCGCCATTGAAGTGGGGGCTTATTCAACCCTAGCCAATCTGTTAACTGCTTTTTTACAGGCTGCAAAAGAGTTAATTGAAACAGGGCATTCAACATTTCGTAATAGTCGTGTACTTGAGATGATGGGTCCGAGTGCTCCGCAGGCAGATTGGACATTATATCAGGCCTATATGCGCGTTTTGGATTATGTAGCGGGTATGACAGATAATTATGCCGCTGATACTGCTCAACAATTCTCAGGCTATAGTCCACCAGGGCGCTAGCCATGCCGCTGCGCTGTGGTTACAATGCCCGCACTGACATTTCTCTTAAATAACAATGTGATTAGAATTTTTGCTTATGGATATCGATTTTCCCTTAATCTTGATGGTACTAACCTTTGTGACAGGTTTAGTAGCTCTAGCCGATAAATTTGTTTTTTTACCTAAACGTCTAGCGGCAGTTGATCAGCTAGATAGCCAGGGGAGTGATAAAGATACGCTTGAACTCGCGGCGAAAGAGCCGGTTTGGATTGAGCAGTCTAAATCCTTTTTCCCGGTATTATTGGTTGTTTTTGTATTACGATCTTTTATCGCTGAACCTTTTCAAATTCCATCTGGCTCAATGGAATCGACCTTGATTAAAGGTGATTTCATTTTGGTAAGCAAATTTCATTATGGTTTGCGCATGCCGGTATTTCGTAACTTGTTGGTTCCTAATAATGAACCACAGCGTGGCGATGTGATGGTCTTTTTCCCGCCTCATGATAAGCGTTATTTCATTAAGCGTGTTATTGGTTTGCCGGGTGATCATGTGGTTTATAAAGGCGGGCAATTAATTATCAATGGTGAAGAGAAAAGCATCGAAGTTGTTTCCGCTGAGCCAAAGCACAGACCGGTTAAGTACTTGCTAGAAGAAACTCTTGATACGGGGACGCACGAAGTACAGTGGACCCCTGGAGCTAATATCGGTCCAGAAGGAGAATGGACAGTGCCAGAGGGTCACTATTTCATGATGGGTGATAATCGCGGTCGTAGTTCCGACAGTCGTTTATGGCGTAATACAGCAACAGGTGAAACAATGTCTTTTGTTCCGGCGAAAAACATTGTTGGCAAAGCCGAGGCTGTGTGGATGCATTGGGATGAGTTCACTAGCTTGCCTTCATTCTCGCGTAATAAAGCGATTCAATGAGTGCTTTGAAAAAACGGGGTAAGGATTGCCCCTTTTGTCGCCGAATGCGATTGCTGCTGATTTTTACCGTTATTATGGCGTCTTTGCTCATATTTATGGTTAATCAGACCGGCTTGGGTCAAGGGTAAATAGTGTTCAATGCTCAGAATGTATTGAAAACTATTAAATCCCCATAAAAAGTGCTGGATATTTATAATTTAGTTTGTAGAATAGCCCGCCAGTTATTTTGGCTTGGTTGTTGGATCTGTTAAATGTCTGTTACACATCGCATGCAGGGTATTTGTTTAATGATTGCCGACCACTGGTTTAAGGTTAAACCCGTGGTGCGCACTTCGGAAGAGCAAGTATCTCTTGATCGTGAATCACGTCGAATTCAATTGTATTTTTGCAAAACCTGCCCAACTTCTATCAAGATTAAACGCCGTTGTATGCAGCTAGGTCTGCGTATCGTTGAAAAAGACGTTAAGCGCGTTAACGCCTATCGTAACGAGTTGATTCACGGTGGTGGTGAGCTGAGAGTACCTTGTTTGAGAATTGAGGGGCGTAACGGCAAAGAAACGCGCTGGTTGTATTCAGGCGAAACTATAATGGACTATCTCAATAGTCGCTTTAAAAGCTAAAGAACTCTTTTCCGCGTTAACTCTTTTTCCTCGTTAGCTAGCCATTTCATTTTTCCTTCTGCTAATCTAGGCCCTCATTACTGAGAGCTGAGCTATGCCTGTTATCGATAGTCAATATCAACCGCCTTTCTTATTAGCCAATGGTTATGTGCAGAGTATTTTGCCAACGTTAACCCGCAGGATTGATTGCAGTCACTTTCGGCGAGAACGTTTAACGACTGATGATGGCGATTTTCTAGACCTAGACTGGAGTCGTTGTGACCTTTCTGGAGATCCCGCGGTAAGGACGCTGTTAATTATTTCTCATGGGTTAGAAGGTCATTCTCGCCGTCCGTATGTTGCGGGAGTTGTGCGGGAGGCAAATGCCCAGGGCTGGGATGCTTTGGCGTGGAATTTTCGCTCCTGCTCTGGAGAAATGAATAAGACTTTACGTTTTTATCACAGCGGTGCGACGGATGATTTAGAACGAGTCATTAGTCATGCCCATCAGCTGGGGTATCAAGCGATTCATCTTGTAGGCTTTAGCATGGGAGGCAATTTAAGCCTTCTATATGCCGGCCGCAAGGGGCGCGATATTCCGCCACATATAAAATCAGTTTGTGCATTCTCCGTGCCTTGTGATTTATCGGCCAGTGCCAGTCAATTGGCTGAGCGACGGAATAAAATATTCATGTGGCGCTTTTTGAAAGATTTGAAATGCAAAGTCGAGGCCAAGGCAATTGATTTTCCTGAGGAGATCAGTGCTGAGGATTATCATGAAGTGACAACATTTCAACATTTTGATGATCGCTATACTGCCCCTATTCATGGATTTGAGAATGCGGCAGATTATTGGGCCAAGAGTAGTTGTAAGCCGGTATTAAAAGAAATTCGTGTGCCTAGTTTATTGATTAATGCTGAAAATGATCCTTTCTTGCCCAAAGAATGTTTCCCTTATCAGGAGGCCCGCAATAACCCGTACTTATTACTAGAAGTACCCAAGTCCGGTGGTCATGTTGGCTTTATTGAGTTGAATAAGCGCCAAGGGTATTGGATGGAGCGACGGGTTGTTGAGTTCGTTACACAGAGTTTAACTGTGTAAGTTTTTCTGTCTAATGTAGTGGGCGTAATGTTGACGAATAGGCTTGTTGACGCATAAACGGTTGTTCAGTGTCATTTTAATGTTGTGTGGTTTTGATTTGTAATTATCAAAGATGGATGAACATTTGTTACCTAGATTGAGTGTATAGCATTCAGTTAGTGGGTCGTTCATGTTTCATCTATCGCGTATATTCGTCGTGTTCTTTTTGCTGTCAGCTCAGTGGGTTAGCGCTGTAACGGTTGAAATAGCAATGGAGGATATGGTTAAGCCGGTATCTATTGGAGGGCTTGTATTAGGAAAGTCTCTATCTGCTGAAATAGTGTCTTCTGAGCATTATTCAATAAGCGCCTCCTCATTTAGCGACCCTTCTGTAGTCGCTAGTCGAAAACAAAATGTACTATTGCTTAAAGTTTCTTTTAAAGACCAAGAATTTAGTTACGGTCGTGAAGATTTTGAGCAATTGATGTTTTCTACTCAGTCAGGTGTCTCGAGTGTTGCGAACTATTATCTAGAGAACTCTTACCAAGATTTTCTGCTTCAGCCTGCTATGGAGTCCCAAGGTAAGGTATCTGATGGCATTATTGAAGTGCGCTTACCTTACGATCATCCAAATTTTGGTGCAAATTATGGCTCGTTGAGCACAGGCCTGGTGAGAGATGCTATGGCTATGGCTGATCAATATATCGATTTGAAGCAATATGATAAAAATTCAGACCGTTATCTTGCGGCGAATGAGTTGGCTATTGTTTTGATGGTAGCGGGTTATGAGAATGCCTATGGTGGTGGTTCAGCCCCGAAGCCTAATGTATGGGCGCATAAGGCCGATATTACGGCAGCATTTGATGGTATTTCTCTAACTGGATTTGCCATGTTTGGTGAGCGTCATCAAAACCATTTAGCAACCATTGGTATTATCAGTCATGAAATGGGTCATTTGTTATTCTCGTTGCCTGATCTTTATGATCGCCAGGGTGATTCTAACGGTATTGGCCGATGGGGGTTGATGGGTTTAGGTAGTTGGAATAGTCAGGGTGGTTATTCAGGCAGCTCTCCGGCGCATATGATGGCGTGGTCAAAAGTTAAGGCGGGATTCTTGGTGCCGCAGGATGTGGTTGGGGATGCGTTAGAATTTAATTTGGAAAGTACGAGTCAGGGGCCTGAAGCGATGCGGATCTGGCTTGATCCATTTCGTCATGGAGAACACTTTCTATTAGAGCATCGAACAAGTTCGCAGTTGGATCGTGGGCTTCCGGGTCACGGCTTATTAATCTCTCATATTGATGATTGGGTTGGTTATGGCATTGCGGGTCCGCAAAATGATGTTGCTGAACATAAGTTGGTGGATATTGAAGAAGCGGATGGGCGAGGAGATCTTGATCAGTTAGAGAATCGAGGCGACCGATTAGATGTTTTTAATGATGCTTATGGACAAGACTATTTCGGTTCTGGGTCTATGCCAGCCAGCTCCGATTATCATGGTAATAGTAGTGGTGTTGAAATTTCTAATATTCAAGTGACGGATAGTGTCTCTGGGGTGGTTACCTTGCCTTATCAAACCCTTGGTAATAACTTAGGTTTTGATGAGGGTGGAATTGGCGGTGCTTGGGGGGTAAATGCTGGGCGCAGTATTAGTCTGCAAGAATATGATGCCGATGAGGGTATGGACTGGGTGCATGGTGTTGATGTCTTTAGTCATGGTCATGGTGAGGTAGAGGTAACTTTATTTGCAAGCTTGCAGGCTGGAATAGCAAGCGATGTTATTTTTACCTTAAAACAGCAGTTGATTACGCCAGGCTGGAATCGAATCTCTTTCACGCAGCCCGTGGATATTTCTAGGGTGTTAAAGATTTATTTGCAGCTAGATGCACAAACTGTCGTCGGGCGAGCATTTAGTATTGATACTAAGGGAGAGGTTAGTGGACGGAGCTACGCGCAATCTGGGGCGGGTTTTCAGAAGGTGGGTTTTGATTTTAATCAGCGTTTATTGGTGGCGGATCAATCAGAGACCTTTAATTATCAGGTACCCAAAAAGATGGATATTAATCTTAATGATACATCGACGTCGGCAGGGGCGTTGTCAGTGACGGGGTGGGGCTGGGTTTTGTTTTTAATATTATTGGCAATAACGTTTACCGCTAGGGCTGAGAAGGTGAATTAGCTTATACTGTTTTATTTTTTAGGACGCGGAATGCGCGACTACCTGCTTTATATTGCCTTACTACTTTCGTTATTGATTCTTTCTTGCCTTGAACCCGTGAGTTCCCAGTGGTTAATGTATGATCGTGAACTGATAACCTCGGGTCAAATCTGGCGGTTATTTAGTGCGCACTTTGTGCATCTTTCTTTGCCACATATGGCTGGAAATGCTATGGGATTAGTCTTGTTGGGTTATATTGCCGGCAAGTTCTTAAATAATATGCTCGGAATCATATTGCTACTTTGGTGTATTTCGGTGGTGGGGACGGGTCTTTATTTTTACGCTGATTACTTGCAGCGCTATGTGGGGCTTTCGGGTGTTTTACATGGTCTGTTAATGGTGGCCCCTTTTGTATCTGGCTATTACAGTCGGAAGGTTGCCTTCAGTTTTCTTATTATCATTGTAGTAAAAGTCGTCTGGGAACAAAGTCCTTGGTATGACGATATGGCCTTGCTGGGTACGATAGGAGGGCGTGTAGAGGCTAATGCACATCTGTTGGGGGTTGTGGCAGGAGCAATCTTCTTATTGGTTTATTGTGCGGTTCGTTATGGGCGATTCGGTTGGGCTTTGAAGAAGGTTAAGGATGATGATTAAAAACCCGTGGCAAACACTCTCTATTGAAGTTAAGTATGATAATCCTTGGATAAGAATAGAGGAGCATCAGGTACTCAACCCAGCAGGTAATGAAGGAATTTATGGGACGGTAAATTTCAAGAATCGTGCCGTCGCAATTCTGCCGTTATTTGAAAATGGAGATACTTTATTGGTCGGTCAATTTCGTTACCCATTACAGCAATATCATTGGGAGTTGCCGATGGGGGGCGCTCCGGCAGGTGAGTCTTGCTTGGATTGTGCGAAGCGAGAATTGAAAGAAGAGACAGGTTATCGTGCTGACGACTGGCAGCAAATATTGAGGATGCATTTGAGTAATTCAATTACTCAGGAAGAAGGCTTCACCTATCTTGCTAAAGGCTTGAGTATTGGTGAGATGGCATTAGAAGAAACTGAAGATATTCAGGTTCAACGGTTGCCGTTCGAGCAGGTATTGTCCAGGGTGATGAGTGGTGATATTACCGACGCTATGACGGTGGCATCGGTAATGCGAGCTAGATTACTTAAGCTCGCATAACGAGGGAGGTTTGAGTTTTAACCCGCCGCTATGGCTAGGCTGGAAGTATTTTCAATCTCAGTGCTATGTCTCTGCTTGTTTCGATATTGAGCGGGGCTATCTTGAGTTTGTTTGATGAAAATACGATCGAGAGTTCTGCGGCCAGATAAACCTAGTTGAAGTGCGATTTGCTCAATGCTTAATTCACTTTCTAACAAGAGTTTTTTAGCTTTATGAACTCGGCACTCAGTGACGACTTGTTTTAACGAGGTATTCTCTTTTTGTAGATGACGATTTAGTGTGCGAGCGCTAATGTGGAAATGTTCGGCGACCACTTGTTGGTTGGCTTTTAGGCTTAATTTATCTTGCTCTAAAGCGCGTTTAATTCTGTCGGCCAAAGAGCCGCTGCGAGTGAGTTTTTTGTATTGTTCTTCCACGTCCCGTTTGATCATGTTTAGGATGTGTGGGTTTGTATTATGCAACCCTTGATCTAAAAACTTTGCTTGAAATTGAATTGAACATTCGTCGGAGTTAAAGCTCGTCGTGCTTTTCCAGTAGCTATTGTAATCACTGACATAGCTAGGTTGTGGGAACGGCAAGTTTATGCCGTTGATTTCCATCTCATTACCACAAAGTTGCTTTAACCAGCTTAATAGTATGCCGACTAAAAGTTCGCTGCGGTAACGTTCTTGGGATAAATAGCTTTGCTCGTTAACGGGTAGTTTTACCTTGATGATGTTATCGCGAGTACGGGTGACATTGATTTCTAGGCCGTCACAGAGTAGAGCCGAGAACTTTTCAAGGTAATATAAGGCTTCTCTGAGCGTATTGGAGCATAAAAAGAGATGTTGTAATTGGCAGCTGCTTTGCGAAACGGCTTTTTGCGCCGCGTAGACACATAAGGAGCTTTGATTACTGGTTCTGATTAAGTTGTTAATCAGTGCGTCGGCATCAGAAATAGAGATGCGTGCGTCAGGGTCCTTAAGTAATTTCATTAGTCGCGAATCTAAAGGCGTCGCTGGAATAGAATTGCTTGTTTGATTTCCGGCCGCATCAATGAGTGGGCGGATTAAGGCAACTGAAATTGAACTTTGAATCATAGTGACTGACCGGTTCGCTATTATTATTTTTAGTGATTAAAAAATGCTGCAAGTAAGATGCCAGTCGAAATAAATATCATCTAATCGCTCTGCAGTGGGTATACTCAGGGTCTATTATTAAAACAGCGTAACATTTATTCTGCTTGGCGTTACTTGTCGTAACGACCTTGGGTTTTGGGGTAACACATTGAGGAGGTTTTTTGTTGTTAATTAGACTGTTTTCGATTCTCCTATTTTGTTTGGCGAATACAGCGTATGCGTCGGGTAACAATATTTCACAGCAAGTCTCTATCGATATCGTGGATATTAAATACATTATCGAAGATCAGGCTCAATACGACTTTGGTCGTATAAGGGCTTTTGATGAATCTCGCTGGCAAAAAGCGCAAAGTTATCCATTAAACTTGGGTAATTTAGAGCAAGGCGCCTGGATTCGTTTTGATGTGGCTAATGTTGAGGGATATACATCTGAACGTATCTTGGAGGTCTCTAATCCTGGAATTCATAAATTATCTATTTATCGTTTGGATGAAAATAATCAACTTCAAGAATGGCAATTAGGAAGTCACTTGTCGTTTATCGAGCGTCCTTTTAATTATCGAAATTTTGCCATCTCGATCACTTTGCTCGAATTTGAAAAAGTTCGTTTTTATATGCGAGCAGAATCGAATGTGGGCGTTTTACTACCAATTTCGGTTAAATCAGAAGCTGAGTTTTGGCGGATCGCCAATAATGAGTATCTTACTTACGGTATGTATTTCGGCATATTAATGATGTTTATTGCCTTCAATATGGGCATGTTTTTGGTGAGAAATAACTATGTATTCTTTTTATTGGCCATAGATTTGCTCATATTTGGCTTGATGTACTCTAACCACCTAGGGTTGAATTTTGAGTACTTATGGCCTGTAGATCCTGAGTTTAATTATTTGGCGGGATTGTTCTTTAGTTACCTCGTTGTTTTGGCTGCCAATATATTTACCCATCACTTTTTAAAGGTTGAAGAGGGGCCTGTACATTTATCCTTCTATTACGGATTTAATGCTCTGGCGTTGGTTGGATTTATACTTTTGTGGTTCATTCCTATTAATATCTCGAGCTATTTTTGTGCTGTATTAGGTGTTGGAATCGCGATTTATCTGCTCGCCCTAGCAATTATTAAGTGGCAGCAAGAAGCGGAGTACTCTTTTTATTATTTGGCCAGTTATGGTTTTGCCGCGCTGGCAACCTTAGTTTATATTGCTCATAAGTTAGCGTTGTTGCCCACCAATATGTTAACCAATTACGCTATTGGCTATAGTATTCTTTTGCAAGCTATTGTCTTAACTTGCGTTTTAATTGAGAGAAAAAAAGAAAAGGTTAAAGTAGTCGGTTTTCAAACTGATGGTAAAATTATTCCTGCTTCTTCAAGAGACTGGATTGCTCAGTTCAGTCATGAAGTGAGAACCCCTTTAAATGGGGTTATTGGAATGGCTGACTTGCTTAAAGAAACGCCACTAAACCCGACGCAATATAATTATGTACGAATTCTTTCTTCTTCTAGTGAGCATCTGAATGAGTTAGTCGGTGATCTGTTAGATTATGAAAGCTTGGCAGCGGGCTCTATTGAGCTTAATAAGGTTGATTTTAATCTGATCACTTTATGTAAGGAGTGTTGTTTTATTTTTGAGCGACAAGCTCAAGAGAATGATGTTGAGTTATCTTTGCAGTTTAACGAGGCAATGCCTGAGTATTTTGTCGGAGATCCTTTGCGGCTCAAGCAGGTGTTAATGAATTTGTTGAGTAACGCCATTAAATTTACACAGGGAGGGCAGGTTGTTATGAAGGCTGAATATTTAGCGACTAATAATGTGCAGATATCTGTCTGGGATAATGGCATAGGGATGACGAAGCAACAGCAGCAAGGTATTTTTGAACGCTTTCGTCAGGCAGATCAAGCCATTCACTCGGTTTATGGTGGCAGTGGTTTAGGGTTATCTATTTGCCGACAGTTGGTGAATTTAATGGAAGGGCGTATCGATGTTCAGAGTAAGCGCAATGAATACAGCCTGTTTACTTTGACTATCCCATTCATCACAGCCCATAAAACGGAAGAAATAACGCAAGAGCATCAAAGGGCTGGCGCCCTAGAGTCAGAAAACGCTAAAAAATCACTTGAGTTCAGTGGGGTTAGCACTGAGCTGACTGTCCTGGGTGTCGATGATAATGAAATTAATCGCCGAGTTTTAAATGCCATGCTCAAAAAGTTAGGGCATCGGATGGTTGAGGCCAGTAGTGGGCAAGAGGCTCTAGACATAGTTCGCTCAGGATTGGAGTTGGATCTTATTTTAATGGATTGTGAGATGCCTGGAATGGATGGGTTCGAAACAACTTCGGCGATTAGGAAGTGGCAATATGGTCAGGCAGGAAAGTTATGTCCAATTGTTGCCTTAACGGCTCATGCTCTAGATGAGCATAAAGAGCGTTGTGTCGATGCGGGAATGGACTCACATTTGAGTAAACCTTTGCATCTTGGCGAGTTGAAAAATATATTTGCTCGCCTAGAAGGCGAGCAAAATTTATGGGGTAGCGAGAGTTAAAACTCCCAGTTTATTCCAAATGATAGATTTTGCAGGCGAGTGCGAGGCATTTCAAAGCTGCTGATCGCTGTGCTTTCAAGTTCGGCGCGAAGTGAAAGTTGCGGCATTGGCTTGTAAATAAATCCAGCCCCTGAAATAGCGTTGACTCCCGAAGTTTGACTGGTTTTTTCAGTTGTTGGGATCAAGTCGGCAGCAGTCGCATTTTGCACGGCAGTAATTTTAATGGTTTTATAATCAGCGACCCAAGCAAAGAAACCGGTTTTAAGAAAGAAATCTAAGCTGTCTAGCATGGGGAAGCGATAACGAAAGTTAATTAGTGCACCTTCTGGTGTAAATTCGCTCATGCCAGTAAATTCAGCACTGCCTTTCGCATCATATGTATCTTTACCTGGATCAACAATGGTTGCTTCGCCTAATTGGCCAAAAGCTATTGAGCCATGCTCAGCATTATTGAAAGAGATGTTTTGATTGTTATTGCCTAGGTTAATGGCTTCCGGGTCATCGTAACTCGTAGCGCCAAAGTTTACGTAACCAAATTCAAGAGTTAAGCGTGAAGTTATGTGTGCGCCGGTAAGAATTTTAAACGTGGAACTGGTTGAATCTGCTTCTTGTGAGCTAGCGCCACCGCCATAAACACCTATAAACCCTCCTTCAGATGCGAAAAGACTAGCGCTCATGGATAACGCAATAACGGCCGCTGATAATTTACCGATACGGAATTTAGAGGTGCTTTGTATTTTACTGGCAGGCATGGGTGAGTCGTCCAATTTTGTATCTGTTATTTTTTTACCTTATTTAACCAGAAATGAGGTGCTTGGCACAGCCCTAAACCCGCTTGTTGTCAAATAACTTTGTTTCAATAGCAGGCTTTACAATATCTTTAAATCTAGTGAGGCAGGTATTTCGGAGTTCTAGGCTATGGCTGAGGAAATGGCCATAACCTAGTGAGGTTGTTAAAGAGCGAAAACTTGACCTTTCATATGTGGCTTAATACCTGTTTCATCGCGGATATCAAAATTGATTGAGCTTCCTTGTTGGTCATAGTTCAATTGGATGGATGTCGGTAGAAAAATAGGAAGTTTGAAGTCGACAATGATTTTACAGGCGTCAGTATCGAGTTTTTCACACAGAGCTGCGGCTACGCGAGCTTTGGTCCACATGCCATGAGCAATATGGCCTTTAAAACCAAATAATTTGGCACTTAAGGAAAATAAGTGAATAGGGTTTGAGTCACCTGAAATTAAGGCGTAGCGGCGGCCTAAATCTGAAGAAAGGTTCCAAAATTCTTTATAGGGTAAGTCTACCAGTTGTGATGGCTCTTGAGCTTTTGGCGCAGGTTTTATATCGGTTTTCTTGCGTACAAGGTTAGTGCTGATACTTTCCCAAACCAGTTCGCCGGTAATGTGAATCTCAGTTTTAATATCAACATCAAAACCCTTGTCTGTTTTTCGAATGTCGCTGAAGCGACAACTTACATCCATGGTTTCTAATAGATTGATTGCGCGATATTGAGTTATTTCATTGCGGATATGCACCATACCCATCACCGCAAAAGGAAATTCTTTAAGTAGCATCAGCTCAAGGTGCAGTGGGAAAGCGAGTATGTGAGGAAAAGTAATGGGCAGTAAATTGTTATCTTGATTGAATCCACAAACATTACGATATTGATTAACTTTCTTTTCGTCAGCTTTGATATTTGCAAGAGTGATGCTGGTTGTGGGTAATTTAGGTGTGCTACCTTTTAAGCCTTTGGCAAAGAGTGCTCGGCGGTATAGGTTAAGGGTGCTGGGAGTTTGATTGATGATTACACGTGAAGATTGTTGCATGAGGTATCCGGTACAAATGTGGTGAGAATTATAATTAGTTATCCCTAGTCTAACTCGGTCTAATTTCTCGCCATTGGCTGGCTCTGCGAATGAATAACGTCAGTTTGGTCAATGAGTGCTTGCAGTCCACGCTTGTTCTGGCAAAATTCAGTCTTATTCGATTGAAATTAGTCTTTATGTCTGGTGGTATTGCGGAACTTCGTGACTCAGGTATTTTATTACAGTTGGCTTATCAAGCCATGCTGGAGTTAAAACTTGATATCCCTTTGATTTTTGAACGTTGCGGTGTAAAAGCTGAGCTTTTAAATGATCGTAACGCTCGTACGCCTCATGATGCTCAGAATCTGTTCTGGCAGGTGTTGGAAGATGTCAGTGGTGACCCTCATATTGGCTTGCATATCGCTGAAAAAATGCCAGTTTATAAAGGCCAGGTATTACAATATCTGTTTTTAAGCAGTCCTACTTTTGGTGATGGTTTGAACCGTTCACTGAATTATCAGCGACTATTAAGCGACGCTACATTAGCGACCTTTGAAATGATTGATGATGAGGCCTCGATCAAGGTTTCTTCTTCAAGTGAAAAGGTTAAAGACTTGCGTCACCTCTCAGAAGCTGTTGCTTTGGGTTTGGTTAAGTTTTTTAGTTATGTCACGGATCAAGATTTTAAGCTTAATCGTGTACATTTTACCCACCAATTAGATGGCGGTATCGAAGAGCATCAGCGTATTTATGGCTGTGAAGTTTTATTTGGTCAGGCCGATAATCGACTGTTCTTTAGTTCGCACTATTTAGATATTCCGTCATTGCATGCTGAGCCTGAACTTCTTCAATTGCACGAGAAGCTTGCCAGCGAGCATGTTGCTAAGCTTGAGCGCCAAGATGTTGTTGCTCGAGTGAATCGAATTATTGGTGAAATCCTTGAGACGGGTCAGGTAAATTTAGAGCAGGTCGCTGCTCGCCTAGATATTAAGCCTCGGACTTTGCGCACTCGATTAGCTGAGGCCAATACCAATTTTAATCAGTTGCTGGCGGAGTATCGTTGTAATCTTGCTAAACGTCTATTGGCCAATACCGATGAAACCATTGATGAGATTGTTTATTTAACCGGTTTCTCTGAGCCTAGTACTTTTTACCGCGCTTTTAAACGTTGGACTGAAGTAACGCCGATTGAGTACCGTAACCAAAAAAATCGCTAGAAAAACAATAGCTTAGAACTCATTGTATACTATATGTAATTATTGGTAAGAAATATCCATTTATTATGTAGTTATTCTCAATACTGTTTTGCTGTATAAGACTGGTTATTTGTTCAAAATAAGACCAAAGTTATTAATACTTAAACAGCAAGATTGGAGAGCAGGCGATGGGGCAACTCGATAAAGCAAGTTTAATTCAACCTTTGGTCGATCATATGGTGACCAGTGAAAAAGATGTTAATGTTTGGCGCAAGGAGTTAGTCAGTACCGGCGCTTTTTCAATGGAACAAGTCATGGCTCTTGATGATGCCAGTCTTACCTTATCTTATCGGACTATGTTAGCAGTCCAGTTTCAGGGCCTTCGTGCAGAGCGCCTCCTTACCGAAATTGAGAAGCACCACGTCGCGTGGACAGTGGATTTAGATGACAGCTTTCAGCAAGGCGCGATTTGTTATTAATGGTTAAGTAATACTCATAGATCTAATTCTACAAGCAGCTCTGGCTGCTTGTTTTGTTTATACCCCTTCTTTTTACTTTCCCTTCTATTTTAAAGTCTTGCTTTAGTCTTCCCTTTGCAAAATAATCTACTGATAAAAAATAAAGGGAGTTTTCCGTGTCTCGTATTTTATTGTGTTGGGAGTTGGGAACAGATTATCAGCATTTATTATCGTTGCAGGCTGTTGCGCGTTTCTACCACAATAAAGGCCATGAAATTTGGGTCGCGGGTCGAGATGCTTCTAAGCTTAAGCGATTATTCGCTGACGTGACGATTAATGTATTAGCTGCACCTTTTGCAGATTCAACTGCTGAGTTAGGGGTGGAAAAGCAAGCGCCGAGAAGTTACGCTGATTTTTTACGTCGCTGTGGCTATCATCATAGTGACTCGTTATCGGGCTTAGTTAATGCTTGGGCCAATTTATTCTCATTTGTAAAACCTGATTTGATCTTGATTGATCATGCACCGACGGCATTGCTTGCAGCTCGTAATATGGCAGTGGCTAAAATATCCGTCGGCTCTGCGTTTTCTGTGCCCGATGATAATCGACCTGCGGGTGTATTTTTTCCTGGGGATTTAGCGAAGCAGGATATCATTCGTTATGAAGAGGACCTGGTTAAAAATATCAATAAGGTATGTATCGAATTTTCTTTGCCGAGGATTAATAATCTTGCAGACTTATTTTCAGATTTAGATTCTTGTATTTTTCAAACCTATTCTGAGTTGGATCATTATGGATATCGAAGTGCTGTTCAGCGTAGGGATACGATTTATGTAGGCAGTTCTGTAGCTGAATTTTCAGAACCGGCCGTTTTTCCTCATTTCAAGGGTCCAAAAATTTATTGTCATATAAAGGGGTCTGTCGAAACGCCTGTATTATTAAAAACTCTACAGGCGATTGAGTGCAGTGCGATCGTTTTGGCCGATGGCATCCCTGAATCAATTATTAATACTCATCGATCTAGGCATATTCTTTATATTAACAAGCCTGTAAATATGCAAGATGTATTAGAGAAGTCGACCTTTGCGATTTTAAATGGCGGCATTAGTTCAGTTTCTTTGTTTATGAAGGCAGGAATACCTGTCGCATTGTTTCCTTTGCATGTTGAGCAGTTCTTGATGGCAAAAAGGGTAGAGGCTTTGAATGCCGGTATTCAATTGAATCTGGCTGATGTCGATTCTGCTTTATTGGGGCTGAAAAAGGTAAACAGTCGACAAAAAAAAGTAGCGGCGGGTTTGTTTCATGAGAAATATGAGCAAGCTAATGCCCATAATGAATTGTTACTGCAGCTTGCCTTGGTTGAGCAGAATTTTCTTTTTGAAAAGCTGAAAAGCTGAAAAGCTGAAAAGCTGAAAAGCTGAAAAGCTATTGGCTTTACTTAAGGGTAGTTATTTGGACGTTATCTCGCGAGGTATTAGGTAATTCGTTCTTTGCCACGCTGTGAATACGCCAGTCGTACCTCCTTCTATCTGTAACCTTTCTGCAGCTCCCTGCTGCAGAAGGGCTTTGAACAAATCACCTAATACCTCACCGCAAATATTTATGTAAATCCAGAGTCTTCCAATAAATAATGTATGACGCCTAATACTTAAACCCAGCAACCCATTCATGAGGAAAACTTTTAATTTTCAGCCGTAAACCCAAGACAAAAAAATAGCGCTAACTCAGTAAAACCAAGTAGCGCTATTTTTTGCAAGAAATTTAACTCTGAGTCAGAATTAAATGCCTTGAGAGCGTAAGTACTCGTCATAAGTACCGTGGAAATCTACGATTTCGTGGTCTTTAATCTCGATGATACGAGTAGCCAAAGAACTCACGAACTCACGGTCGTGAGATACGAAGATCAAAGTACCTTCGAACATTTCAAGCGCCATGTTGATGGATTCGATTGATTCCATATCCATGTGGTTAGTTGGTTCATCTAATAATAATACGTTGTGATTTTGCATCATCAACTTACCAAATAATAAACGACCTTTTTCACCACCAGAGCATACCTTAACGTTTTTCTTAATGTCGTCTTGGTTGAACAGTAAACGACCTAAAGTGCCGCGTACCGCTTGATCATCATGTTCTGGAGTGCGGAACTGAGACATCCAATCAAACATTGGCATGTCTGTTGGGAATTCGTATTCATGATCCTGAGCGTAGTAGCCTAAAGATGCATTCTCAGACCACTTGATAGTACCTTCAGAAGGTTGTATTTCATCTACCAAACACTTCATTAGGGTCGTCTTACCCGCACCGTTAGCACCAATGATGGCTACTTTTTCCCCAGCTGGGATCATGATGTTCGAGTTTTTGAACAGCATTTCAGTTTCGTACGTATGGCCCAACTTTTCAACTTCAAGGGCAGTACGGTGTAGCTTCTTCTCAAATTCAAAACGCATAAATGGATTTTGACGGCTTGAAGGCTTGATGTGGTCCAATTGGATTTTATCCAGCTGCTTCTGGCGTGAAGTTGCTTGCTTCGCTTTAGATGCGTTAGCAGAGAAGCGGCTAACAAACTGCTGTAATTCAGCAATTTGAGTCTTCTTCTTAGCGTTATCTGCTTGCTGGCGTTCGCGGGCTTGGGTTGATGCAATCATGTAGTCATCGTAGTTGCCTGGGAAGATCTTGATATCGCCATAATCGATATCGGCCATGTGAGTACAAACCGAGTTTAAGAAGTGGCGGTCGTGGGAGATGATAACCATGGTGCACTTCATGTCGTCTAGCAGGCTTTCTAACCAGCGAATGGTATTGATGTCCAAGTTGTTGGTTGGTTCATCAAGCAGCAAGATGTCTGGGTTAGAGAACAATGCTTGGGCTAAAAGTACGCGGACTTTTAAACCTGGTGCAACACCTGACATTAATCCCGTATGTAATTCAGAATCAATGCCGGCGCCTAATAGCAATTCACCAGCGCGAGATTCAGCGGTATAGCCGTCCATGTCAGCGAATTCACTCTCAAGTTCAGCGGCGCGCATATATTCTTCTTCGGTAGCTTCAAGATTAGCGTAAATTGCATCTCGCTCTTCTTTGATTGCCCAAAGCTCTTTATTACCCATCATTACCGTATCGATAACGATCTGATCTTCAAAGGCGAACTGGTCTTGGTGTAGCTTACCTAGGCGTTCGTTTGGCGTAATGGATACGTTACCCGCAGATGGCTCAAGGCTACCGTCTAGGATTTTCATAAAAGTTGACTTACCACAACCGTTGGCGCCGATTAGGCCGTAGCGATTGCCATCACCGAATTTAACGGAGATGTTTTCAAACAAAGGCTTGGCGCCAAATTGCATGGTGATATTAGCGGTAGAAATCAATGGACAGACCCTGAAATAACGTACGTGGCTTAAGCGCTGGCTCTATGAGCCTGCGACCTATAAAATTGAGGGCGAATTATACAGACTTTGCTTGAGTACTTAAATGCCTGCTCCTAAAAAACACAGAGATAAAAAAACGGTTGCTAGAAAAGAGGGCGGTAATCACATACGGCAAGTCGAGCCGCTGACGGTTGCTGATGTCGAGTGCCCGCGCTGTCAAAGCCGTTTTCATTGCAATGCGGCCAATATTGAACAGTGTCAGTGTTGGGGTGTCGGTCTGGAATCCCAAGACTTTGCGTATCTACAGCAATTGGGGTTTAGTGCTGAAGAGACCGGATGTTTATGTCGCAACTGTCTGCTTGATATTAAAAAACAGGTGAGAAATTCATCTTGATGATGAAATAATCGAAAGTTATTTTGCTCATTAGAGCGAATTTTGCGAAAATGCCTCAATAGATTATACCCTACTGAATTACTCAGGTTTACTGGTTTAAGGTTTAACCCTCTTAAGCTAGCCTTTTAGTGAGCTCCCAATGTTAACTGTAACCAAAGCCCCAGAACTTTTTTCCTACCCTAGATATTGGGCGGAATGCTACGGCACAGCGCCATTTTTACCTATGTCTCGGGCAGAAATGGATGAACTAGGTTGGGATTCATGCGACATCATTATCGTCTGTGGTGATGCCTATGTAGATCACCCAAGCTTTGGTATGGCGATTATGGGGCGTTTATTGGAGTCTCAGGGTTTCCGTGTTGGGCTTATTTGTCAGCCAGACTGGAATGATCTAGACGCTTTCAAAGCATTGGGTAAGCCGAATCTGTATTTCGCGGTCAGTGCAGGGAACATGGATTCCCTAATTAACAAATATACCGCCGACCTGAAAGTTCGTAACGATGATGCTTATACGCCACATGGTGTATCAGGTAAGCGCCCTGATCGTGCGGTGATTGTCTACAGCCAAAAATGTAAGCAAGCCTATAAAGACGTCCCTCTGATGGTGGGCGGTATTGAAGCCAGTTTGCGCCGTATTGCGCAATATGATTATTGGAGTGATGAAATTCGTCGCTCAGTATTGATTGATTCCGGCGCTGATATTTTATTATACGGAAACGCTGAGCGCGCCATCGTAGAAGTCAGTCATGAGCTTGCATCGGGTAAAACGATGAAGGAGCTACAGCATATTCGCGGTACGGCGGTTGTTCGTAATGCCACGCCTGCTGGATGGACTGAGATCGATTCGACACGTATCGACTGGCCAGGGCGCTTGGATGAAATTCCAAATCCTTATGAAATGAAAGATACCAAGAATCAGACCTGTTCTACTAACAAAGGTGATGAGGAAGGTTCAGAAAGTGGCTTAGAAGAGCATGAGAGCGTCGTTAAAATCGTTCCTATGCCATTGCACCGTAAGTTAGATATTGACCACTCGAAGGCCGTTATTCGCCTGCCTTCGTTTGAAAAAGTACGTGCTGATGCGGCTTTGTACGCTCATGCATCACGTATTCTGCACTTAGAAAGTAATCCGCAAAACGCCCATGCCTTGATTCAAAAGCACGGTGATAAAGAAATTTGGGTGAATCAGCCGCCAATCCCATTAGAGACTGAAGAGATGGATGCGGTCTTTGCTTTGCCGTATCAGCGCATTGCACATCCTTCGTATGGTGATGCCAAAATTCCGGCTTACGACATGATCCGTTTTTCGGTCAATATCATGCGTGGTTGCTTTGGTGGTTGCAGCTTCTGTTCTATTACCGAACACGAAGGCCGTGTGATTCAAAGTCGTAGCCAAGATTCGGTAATTAAAGAAATTGAAGATATTCGCGATCATGCCCCTGGCTTTACTGGTGCGATTTCCGATTTAGGTGGGCCGACGGCCAATATGTATCACCTAAACTGTAAGGATCCGAAAATTCACGCCAGTTGTCGTCGCTTATCCTGTGTATTCCCCAGTATTTGTACCAACCTAGTAACCGATCATTCGCAAACGACATCCTTGTATCGTCGCGCCCGTGCATTGCCGGGTATCAAACGTGTGGCTATTGCTTCGGGCTTGCGTTATGACCTAGCGGTTGAAGACCCAGAGTACGTGCGCGAGCTAGTGACCCATCACGTTGGCGGCTATTTGAAAATTGCCCCTGAGCATACCGAGAAAGATACCCTCGATATGATGATGAAGCCGGGGATGGGAACCTACGATAAATTTAAGAGAATGTTCGATAAATATTCGAAAGAAGCGGGCAAAAAACAGTATCTCATTCCGTATTTCATCGCCGCTCACCCAGGCTGTGAAGATGAGGATATGTTGGGCCTTGCACTATGGCTTAAACGCAATAAATATCGCGTTGATCAGGTGCAAACCTTCTATCCTTCGCCTATGTCGTTAGCGACGGCTATGTATCACTCGGGCCACAATCCATTACAGCGCGTGAGTTACAAGTCGAAGAAGATGAAGGTGCATACCGAGTTAAAATCTCGCCGTGTACAAAAAGCTTTCTTGCGTTATCACGACCCGAAGAGCTGGCCTATGTTGCGTGAAGCGCTAAAAGACATGGGGCGCGAAGATATGATCGGTTCAGGCAAGAATGCCTTGATTCCAAAAGAAGAGCCTGCAGAGCATCGATACGCGCGCCAGCAAAGAAATAAAACCGGAGAAAGTGTTCGTGGCCGCCCAGGTGGTAAAGGCGCAGCAGCTAAACCGCGGTCTAGAACAGGGGCTCAAGCAAAGCCTGGACAACATCAGTCTGGACAGAAGCCTGAAGGCAGTCGTCCTGCTGGAGTCCGTCCTTCCGGAAAGGCATTTGGCAAGCCGGGCTCTAAACCTGGGGTTAAGTCCTTAGGTAAGAAGCCAGGTAAGAAACTGCAGAAATCCGTGGCTGAGAAGGCCGGAGTGAAGCAGGAAGGTGCTAAGAAATCAGGCAAACCAACGTTTAAGAAGCGCAAGTAGAGGCAAGGAAGAAATATGTCACACCCTTATGCACCCGAGCATACTGTAGAAGAAACTTTAGCGAGTTTTGCTAAGCCAGCTTCTCACCACTCGCCGCGTATCTTGATGTTGTACGGATCTTTACGCGCAGAGTCCTATAGCAGAAAGTTAACACTAGAAGCTGCCGCGATTTTAGAGAGCTTTGGCGCTGAAGTGAAAATCTTTGATCCTAGCGAATTGCCAATGTTTGATCGTGAAAGTTACGATCATCCTAAAGTAAAAGAACTACATGAATTAGCGCTGTGGTCTGAAGGCATGGTGTGGTCAAGCCCAGAACTGCACGGCACCATTACTTCGGTGATTAAAAATCAGATTGATTGGATTCCGTTAAGTTTAGGCAGTGTACGTCCGACTCAGGCGCGTACGCTTGCTGTTATGCAGGTAAGTGGTGGTTCGCAGTCCTTCAATGCGGTGAATAGCTTACGTGTACTGGGTCGTTGGATGCGTATGCTGACGATTCCTAATCAATCTTCTGTAGCCATGGCCTGGAAAGAATTCAACGATGATGGTTCGATGAAGGATTCGTCTTATCGAGATCGAGTTGTCGATGTAATGGAAGAATTATTTCGTTTTACTCTGTTAACTCGAGATCATGCAGAGTTTTTGACTCATCGCTACTCAGAAAATAAAGAAGAATATGCAGAGAGGGCGGGGAACGTATCCGCAGCTTCCGGGGCCGAAGGGCTCTAGTAATAGTTAACTATTTAATGAGTGAAAAGAACAAAGCCCGCAGTCGCGGGCTTTTTTATTTATTATTAATATTTTTTCGCCGGAGGGATATCATTCATCTGGCGAAGAAACTCTAAGTCACGCTTGAGTTGGTCACAACGCTCTCTCGGGGTTAAATCTTCTGGCCATTCATCGGGGCCCTCGTCAACGGGTGTAATTACATTACCAATCAGCTGAGAGAATGCTTGCGTACCATTACTTTTCTTGTGTGCTTTACGAGCATGGAAGTCAATATGAATGACGTTTGAGTCCTGCTTGTTACTCATTGCCGTACCTTTTTATATAACAACTGTTTTATACAATTCATATATCAAAAACCGTACCAAATTTGATTGGGGCTTAAAACCGCATGAATAAAGGCGTATTGATACTATAGAGGTTTGCTAGAGTATTGATTGTTAAAGGAATTAGGTATTTTGTGACAAATATTGTCAGTTTGATACGGTTTGCAATAATCTGTTTCAAATCATTCCTTCTTGTAAGGCAATTGCCATTGCAGTCCCTAGCTCTTCAGCTTGGCGGATAAAGTCTGTATCCCATTGACCTCGGCAGATAATAGGCTCTTGAACCCAGCGCCACCTTAAACCGGTTGTTATGGTTTCTAAAGCGCGTTTTGTACCAGTGCCATCACTGCCTGCGCGAATGAGTGCGCAAACCGGTAGGCCCTGTTTTTCCTCTAGGCAGGGATAGTATGTCCGATCAAAAAAGTCTTTCATGCCACCGCTCATATAACCTAGGTTTTCAGGGGTCATTAATATGATGGCATCCGCGGCTATTACGTCCGAGGCATTAGCATCTAAGGCGGGTATGTGTTTTACCAATAAAGGTTGGTTGGGTGAGGTAGCAGAAGACGCTGCATGATGAAGCTCTTGGGCTAATCTTTGGGTGTTTTTTGAGGGGGCGTGGCTAACGATGAGTAAATTTTTTGCTACTTGGGTCATTCGATATACGGCCTTTTTTATCGTGAATATAAAGAACCTATGTTCTATTTATAGAAAAATTTTGTCAAAGTACGTCAGTTAGGCTAAATTATCCCACATCAAAAATTGTAACATCAGATTAATCTAATTAACGAGTAGGGCACAGATGAATATGGAGATTCAGGCAGCGTTAGATGCTGCCGATGAGACCGATGCATTTTTACAAATTACAGATGTCGTTTTTGATCGACAGGCTGATGTGGGATACCAATCCCTAACCGATGCAGAAAAGACGATTTTTTGTATTGATAGTCTCAGTCGTGAGATGGAAAACGGTGGTTTCGGCCAACTCTTTCATCACGATGCCGGCGCTATCTTTTTGGATATGTTGGCCTCGCTTGAGAAAATCCGAGCAAAAAGATCACATGCTGTTGTTCAGCAAATAGCTAACTATTTCCCTGATGGAATAGTGCCTGATGATGAAGAAAAGCGCATAGATACCTTCGATCAGCTGGCCAGTGAGTTAGTGGATGAAATTGCTGAGTGTGATGAGAGGTTTCATGATGCCGGTGAGAATTTAATTGAGTTAACACTTAAATTTGTTGCGAAAAATCTAGCTGGATTCCGATAATGACACATTAGGCCGAATAAAAACCTGTAGAATGTTTTAAATCGGCCTAAATAGACCTAAAGTGCTTGCAATTAAGCCTTATGATCAATATAAAAGATGCACATTCTTACCTACCTTAATAAAAAATATAAAAGGACCTTCCATGTTACGTATAGCGATGACTTTATTCGTTTGTTTGGCTATTGCGCCATTCACTCAAGCAAAAATGATCAATGACGTTGATATTGCAGATAGCATTCAAGTCGCAGATCAATCCTTGGCCCTTAATGGCGCCGGTATTCGTTCTAAGTTTTTCTTAAATTTGTATGTTGGGGCTTTATACCTTAACCAAAAAAGCACCGATGCAGATGCATTAATCGGTGCTGATGAAGCGATGACTATTCGTTTATACATTACTTCTTCTCTGATTGACGGTGAAAAAATGAGTGAAGCAACTCTGGATGGCTTTGTTAAGTCAACTGGTGGCAATTTAACGCCAATTCAATCGGAAGTTGAATTGTTAATTGGTGCTTTCCGTGATGCAGTAGCCGATAAAGATGTTTTTGACTTACAGTACCTACCTGGTCAAGGTGTTAGCGTAATCCGTAACGGTGAAGTGAAAGTTGTAGTGCCGGGTCTATCGTTCAAAAAAGCATTGTTTGGTATTTGGTTGTCTGACGATCCTGTGCAGGACGACTTAAAAGAAGATATGTTGGGTGAAGCTTAATACCTTGCTAACCGTGTAGAAAAGCCGCTTATGCGGCTTTTTTTTTACTTATAATAAAAATAAAAAAGATAGGAAATATCATGGGGTTATTACGAGTAGGGTTCGGTGTATGTCTGTCACTGGCTTTTTTCACTGCCAAAGCCAGTGTTTCAGAAGGGCAGCAAGCTTTACGAACGACAGCAATGAATACATCCGTTGCAATCGAGCAGCGTATCGAGGCGATCAAACAGCTTTATCCTGAGCAATGGAAAAATAAAGCATTATCGAAGCGCCGTATCTGTATCTGGGACATCGCTGGACGCTCAGGGCCAATTTTTACCGCGGCTCAAGACCAGAAAACAGAGCTCATGAATTTGGGCATTCAAGTGGACATGGAGGCCTATACCAGTGAATCCATATTAGCGGAAGAGTTAAAAGCAGGCCGCTGTGATGCTGCGTTTATGACAGGGATGAAAGCCCGAACATTTAATAAATTCAGTGGCACAATCGACTCCGTTGGTGCTTTGCCAACGATCAAGCACATGAAACTCTTACTACGCGTACTGACTAATCCCAAAATGGCGAGTAAGTTTGAAACCGAGCGTTATACCATATTAGGTATTGCACCCGCTGGTGCCGCTTATATCTTTGTTAATGATCGAAAGATTAACTCGTTAACGAAGGCCGCGGGTAAGCGAATTGCGGTTTTAGATTATGATTCTACGCAAGCAAAGATGGTATTAAAACTGGGGGCTACGCCAGTACCCTCTAGTCTAGTTGGTGCGCCGAATAAGTTTAATAACGGCGCTGTTGATGTACTTCCTGCGCCATTGGTAGCGTATTCCTTTATGGAGTTGTATCGAGGTATGGAACCGGATGGCGGCATCATCAATTATCCGTTCTCACAGGCCAGTATGCAGATGGTAGCGCTAAAGGATAAGTTTCCTACGGAAGTGGCTCAGTTAATTAGAGAAGGCTTTCAAAAGGGCTTTGATCGAATTATCAATCAATTAAATCTACAAACGGGTGAAATACCTGAGCATTGGTGGATTGAGATTCCTGATAAAGAAAAACAAGATTATGAAGTGATGATGCAGCAGGCCAGAATCGAGTTAAGAGATGCTGACTATTATGACGCAGGCATGTTGACCATTCAGCGCAAAGTACGCTGTAAGCTTGATCGTGCAAGGTTTGAGTGCCCTAATCCGGTAGAATAGCAGTATTAAATAATTTTGTTTATTTGTTAAAGCACTGGATTGAATGGCCGATATAGCCTATAGCGCAATTCAATCCGGTGACTGCTATGCATTTCAATCCTAACCTTATTAATGTTCAGCCTAATCAATACCAGGGTAATTCGGCCAATGCTCATGATCAGCAGGCTGCCCGTCATGAAGCAAAATCATCCGATGTATTAAATGAAAACGTCAAGCGTGGTGTTGGTCAGGCAACGGGGGTCTCTACTTCAGGATTACAGCTAGGAGACAAAAAAGATGCTCAAGAAGTCGCAACGACTATGCTTAATCACGTACAGAAAGGTCTGGACCAATTACGCGCTCAGGGTGCCGACGAATCTCGTATTCAGCAACGCTTAAATGCCGCAAAAGAAGGTATTGCTAAGGGTTATGATCAAGCGGAACAGCAGCTAAAAGATATGGGGTTGCTGGATGATGAACTAAAAGCTGAAATTGACCAAGGTCGAGAATTAATTGGTGTCGGCTTAGATCAGCTAGCATTAGGGGTCGATGATGGTTCTGAGCAGAAAGTAAGCACTACAATGCCTGCGTTTAATGGTTCAAGCCGTTATTCAAGCCAAGCCAGTCAGCAAAACTCTATGTCGCTAGAATTAATGACTAAAGATGGTGATAAGATTTCTCTGAGTTTTATGCAATCCTCTTCTTCTTTTTCATATGGTGCCCAAGAGGGTCATCAGTTGATTACTGCCGCAGGTTTTGAGCAGGGAATGGAATGGCAGATGGATGTCCTGGGCAGCTTGGACGAAGGTGAGCAAGAGGCGCTAGGCAATTTATTGAAAGATGTCGAAAAACTCAGTAATAGCTTCTTCAGTGGTGATTTAGGCGGGGCATTAGAGCAAGCAATGCAATTGGGCTTTGATGGTAATGAATTAGCTTCAATGAGTCTGAATTTACGCCAAGA
This sequence comes from uncultured Oleispira sp., assembly GCA_913019965.1. Lineage (GTDB taxonomy): Bacteria > Pseudomonadota > Gammaproteobacteria > Pseudomonadales > Oceanobacteraceae > Oleispira. The sequence continues at coordinate 3,100 of CAJVZR010000001.1, read as the reverse complement.
ATCCTTTAGCTCTGTGAGTCGTGCGTACAATTCTGTGCAACCTAAGCTTCCGACACCAGAGTTAGAAAATCTATCTTCTTCATTGCTGGGCTATAACGACGATTATTTATCTGCAATGGAACAAGCAAAATCGTTTGAAGATCCTCAAAAATTGCTCAACGACTTAGTTGATCAGTTATTTCCTGATGATCATCTAAAAGATATTTTTCAGGCTTATAATCAAGGTTTGTCGAATGCGGTGGATGTTCGTGAAGATATGATGTCGAACTTACTGACTTAATATCCTTATTGGAAATCCACTTTAACCACTTTATACTCGCGTCTTTGTTATCAATACGGAAAGAGTATAATTCTTGGCGATTCTATTATTATCAACTGAAGCATGCCACTTATGTGAGTTAGCTCAAGGTGTCCTTCAGCAAGTATTCTCAAGGCAAGATATTCTGGCATTAGCCCAGCAAGCGAGCTTTGAAATCTACGAACAAGACATCATTGATCAACCAAGCTGGCTTGATCAATATGGTGAAAAAATCCCTGTCTTATTAGACGACGTTTCAGGCTTAGTGCTAGAGTGGCCTTTTGATGCAGAAATGGCTGGTCAGTGGTTTGAAAAAGTCGCTGCATCTGCTGGCTGCAATGCTCCTTAAGTTCTACTATTAGTAATAATCGTTTTACCCCTTATTTATAATTTCAAAGGAAGGCTCATGTTATCTTTAAAAGTGCTTTTGACCGGGTTAATCCTGTCAATTCTTGTTGGTTGCTCATCAGCACCGCAATCTTCTACCGGCCAAGCGGTGTATTACGCACTGCAAACCGATGTGCAGCTAAGACTTTGGGTTGATCACTGCAAAGATATGAATGGCAAGGTTAAGCAAGCGGCGTGGCAGGCTAAGAAAAACTGGTGGCGTCGTAACGGAGCTTTTGTTGAAGGTGCTGATTACGGTTTAACCCGTGAAATTATGCTAGTCTCTGGGGATCGTGATGTAACCGGTGCGAATATTGCGCTAGGTCTAACAACACAAGTTGTTGAGGATGCGGTAGCTGAAATGCAAGGAATCTTGGCTGAGAGTGGTGATCGGCAAAAGCTATGTTTAAATATGCTGTCTAAGTTCAATGATGGTGATTATGATCTTCGTGATAATAATCAGTTTTATCCAACGCTGGTTGATCTGCAGCGTCGATCTCAGCGCAACGGGAAATCACTAGAAGAGAAAGCGGCGGCGGTAGCGGTTAAAAATCAGCGTAAGTTTGGTCGTTCATTATATGTTGTAGAAAAGCTAGCGAAGCGTTCAGGTTGCCCTGGTGCTAAAGTGAAAGCGATAAAAGCGGATTGGCCTAACGAAGTGTATGACGTTCAATGCCCAGATAAAAGCTACATACTGGTACGATGCGAGTGGGGCAACTGTTTGCTGAGTGAATAATTGATCGAATAAACATAGATATAAAAAACGCCGCTTTGATATGATCAAGGCGGCGTTTTTTTTTGCTAAATTAACAAACGCTTATTTAGACCACACACCTTCAGGGATTAAGCCTTCTAGTTGAGTTATCTTCTTATCGCGATCATCACTATTGTCTGCAGTGATCGTCACATGACCCAGTTTACGAGCAGGGCGTGCTTCTTTGCCATAACTGTGTACATGAGTATCTGACATCCCGTTAGCTGCTTCTGTCGGCGTTTCATCGCTAATGACATTGATCATGGCAACAGCCGGGTAGAGCGAATCCGTTGCGGTAATTTCCTGGCCGGTAACCGCAAGCATGTGATTTCGGAATTGGCTGGTTTTAGCGCCTTCAATCGACCAGTGGCCTGAGTTATGTACTCGAGGAGCGACTTCGTTAGCGATTAAGTTATCTTCTGTTTCAAATAACTCTAATGTAATGGTGCCGACATAGTCTAAGCTGTTGGCAATTTGTTCAATGTAGCGCTCAGCAATGGCTTGTTTCTCTTTGCTAAAGCCATGCGCAGGATACAATGAATAACGTAAAATACCTTCGTGATGGATATTTTCGGTCATTGGCCAGACGTTGATTTCACCCGTTTCACTGCGACATCCGATAACGGATATTTCACGGATAAAGGGCACAAATGCTTCGGCAATTAATTCGCGATTACCAATTTCCGCCCAAGCTGCTGTTGCATCAGATGGTTGGCGTAATACAAATTGGCCTTTACCATCATAACCTTCGGTAGTGGTTTTCATTATAATTGGTAGACCAAGCTTAGTCACGGCATCGTGAATATCCGCTAAGCAATTGACTGCATGAAATTCTGCAGTTGCGATGCCAGCCGCACGCAGTGCATTTTTCTCGGTTAAGCGATTTTGGAATGTTTTAAGCGCAGTTAAGCTTGGGTAAACTTTACTTTCAACGCTTTCCATCTGAATAACGATATGCGCTGGAATATTTTCAGTCTCATAAGAGATGCGATCATTAGCATTTAAAAACTGTTGTAAACTGGTTTCATCATAGGCGCGCAAATCATATAGATTTACCGTCAGATTGGTTTGCTCAGCAATGCTAGTTGCTAACATTTGACCCAGTTGACCGTTACCTAAAATACCGAGAGTCTTTACTTCTGGCTTTTCAATAGCAGGATTCATTAAGCTTCTACTCGTGGATCAGGTTGGCTTAAAACCGTTTCGGTTTGATTTTTTTGGAACTGGCTAATACGTTCAGATAACGCATTATCACTGGTCGCAAGAATCTGTGCAGCCAATAGTCCTGAATTCTTCGCACCTGCATCACCAATAGCCAATGTACCAACGGCAACACCACCAGGCATTTGGGCGATGGATAATAGCGAATCGATGCCATTTAAGGCGCGTGATTTTACTGGCACACCTAATACTGGTAATACCGTTTGAGAAGCGCACATACCCGGAAGGTGAGCGGCGCCACCAGCACCACCAATAATGACCTTCAGTCCACGGCCTTGAGCATTTTTTGCATAATCGAACAATAAATCGGGAGTTCGGTGAGCAGAAACTACATTTACTTCATAAGGTACTTCCAACAAATCGAGCATGTCGGCTGCATGCTTCATGGTTGGCCAGTCACTTTTAGAGCCCATAATGATTCCAACGAGCGCTGTCATAGT